>JAHHRK010000047.1 GCA_020025795.1 Faecalibacterium sp.
GCCAAAATCAAAAGTGGGCCGTCCGTAGTAAACACCGCATCGCGCTGCATGGGGTTCAGGCGGCCAAATTGCTTTTCAATATAACAGTCCCTCAGCTTCAGGAACTCCGTAGTATAGTCCATAGACATGGGAGACACACCTTTCTTTATCCATAAATTATCACCTTACAGTATAGCACACACCATGCCATAGTTCTATAAAAAGTAGTTATCTAACACAGTGTTTTTATAATCTGCTTGATTGATGGATACCGAGCAGAAGCACCTTACACGCAAAAAAAGCCGCCCGCTTTTCAGCGGACGGCTTTTGAAAAGGCATTAGCCAAAAATGTTGATCAGAATACCTGCAGCAACAGCAGAACCAATAACACCAGCCACGTTGGGGCCCATAGCGTGCATCAGCAGGAAGTTGGAAGGATTCTCCTGCTGGCCAACCTTCTGGGAAACACGAGCTGCCATAGGAACAGCAGAAACGCCTGCGGAACCAATCAGCGGGTTAACCTCACCGTGGGTGACCCAGCACATCAGCTTGCCGAACAGCACACCAGCTGCGGTACCGAAGCTGAATGCAATCAGGCCCAGCACAATGATGAACACGGTGCGGAAGTTCAGGAAGGAGTTTGCGCTGGTGGTGCAGCCAACAGACAGTGCCAGGAAGATGGTGATGATGTTCATCAGCTCATTACCGGCGGTCTTCTGGATACGGTCCACAACGCCACATTCCTTCATCAGGTTGCCCAGCATCAGCATGCCGACCAGGACAGTAGAATCCGGAATGATCAGAGAAACCAAAATGGTACACATGATGGGGAACACGATACGCTCGGTCTTAGACACGGTGCGCAGCTGCTTCATCACGATCTTGCGCTCTTTATCCGTAGTCAATGCGCGCATGATAGGCGGCTGAATAACAGGTACCAGCGCCATGTAACTATACGCCGCAACAGCGATACTGCCCAACAGTTCAGGTGCCAGAACCGAGGTAACAAAAATTGCGGTAGGGCCATCGGCGCCGCCGATGATAGAAATTGCAGCGCTCTGTGCCTGCGTGAAATCGACCAGACCGCTGGCAGTCAGCAGACGTGCGCCCATGTAAGTACCGAAAATACCAAACTGAGCAGCTGCACCCAGCAGCAGGCTCTTGGGGTTGGAAATCAGCGGTCCAAAGTCGGTCATCGTGCCGATGCCCAGGAAAATCAGCGGCGGATAAATGCCCAGCTTAACGCCCATGTACAACATATCCGCAAGGCCGCCGTTGTTTAGGATTTCCAACCACATGGGATGTTCCAGGCCGTCGGCCACAAAGTATTCCATGTGAATAATGCCGCTGCCCGGCAGGTTTGCCAGGATCATGCCAAAAGCCATCGGCAACAGGATCAGAGGCTCGTACTGCTTCACGATTGCCAGATACAGCAAAAAGCAGCCTACAACGATCATCACCAGGTACAGCAGGCCGCCTTCCTGGCCAAACTGTGCAAAACCGGAATTCTGAAAAATTCCCAACAGAGTATCAACAAACTGATTCATTCTTTACACCTCCCATTAAAACGGCGCCGTAACGTCGTCCGTACCTGCACGGCCCCAATTGTTCGAGGCACGCCGCACAGCACGCAAGGTGTATTTGCCACCAGACATGGCCGAAATCGCTGCCGCAATCACAGCTACGATTTCTGCGGAAATTCCTTTTTCCACTGCCGGGGCCGGTGCAGCATTGCTTGCCGCAGAGGCCTGGGGTGCCGCAGGCTGCGCTGTTTTCGCATCCTGGCCTTTTTTCTTGTCGTTCATCCGGTCGAAAATCTTGCCCTCGATCGTAATGATGAACATCAGCAGTACCAAGATTGCAAACACCAAAACGATGCCTGTTAGCATGACTACTACGTCAAAACTCAGATCCATACTTTTTTCCTCCGTTTCGATAACAACACTTACCCCGTATTATATCGAAAAGATTGTTATTTTTCAATCAATATTTTCGACTAAAAACAGCCCTTTAAAAACGAAAAGTTTCCACATTTCAACGACGACGGCCCAAACGGGGGGTTGCATCCTTAAAACCAGTCTCCAATTCGCCGCCCATATCCAGGCATTTTGCGGTGCCCAAAGCAACACAGTTCACAGGGTCCGGCGCAACCTGCACATTGACTTTCAACTTTTCGGTCAGATACTCCGGCAGGCCGTGCAGCTGTGCGCCGCCGCCTGTCAGCATAACGCCGTTGCGGAAAATATCGCCTGCCAGTTCGGGCGGCGTTTTTTCCAGAACCTGATGCGCTGCAACGCCGATCTGCTCGGTCAGCATCATGACAGGCTCATAAAAGTCCTCAGTCTTAACGGTCAAGCGCTGGGGCAGACCGGTAATCAGGCTGCGGCCCTTCAGTTCAAAGCTTTCCTTGTAGTCGGGGCGCTGGGGGCAGCAGGCTACACTGCACTTGAGCATTTCAACTGTACGCTGGCCAACAGCCACATTGAAATTGGTGCGCAAATACTTGATGATGGCATCGTCGTAGGTGTTGCCTGCCACCTTTACGCTGGTGGAAACTACCTTGCCTCCCAAACTCAGCACAGCAATATCGGTAGTGCCGCCGCCGATATCGATAATCATCTGGCCATCCGGGCGGCGGATATCCAGGTCGCTGCCCAATGCTGCTGCAATCGGCTCATCGATCAGATACACCTGACGCGCACCTGCTGCAATAACTGCTTCTACAACGGCATCGCTTTCCACGCCGGTAATAGCCGCAGGCACACATACTGCCACACGGGGCTTGACCAAACGGGAGTCGTACACTTTGTTTACAAAGCGGCAGATCATCTCACGGGTCAGGGTATGATCGCTGATAACGCCATCCTTCAGCGGAAAAATTGCGGAAATGTAGTTAGGGGTACGTCCCACCATTGCCAGTGCCTCGTCGCCTACTGCCAAAACGCCTTTGCGTCCATAGCGCGTATCGCAGGCAACAATGCTGGGCTGATTCAGAACGACTCCCTTTCCGGTCTGTGCGATGATGACCGAGGTTGTACCCAGGTCGATACCAATGTCATATTGAGCCATAATTCTTATCCTTTCCGCTTACAATCGCGTCAAAATACCAATTCATCTTCTTTGTTATATTCTGTTTGCCACTGGCTCGATGCCAGCGCAATGGCATATACACTTGCCGCACCGGCAGAAAGCAGCGCTTCTGCGCAGGCGGCAGCCGTTGCGCCTGTGGTAATCACATCATCTATCAACAGCACACGCATTCCCTCTACTGCGCAAACGTCGGACGGTGCAAACGCGTCCTCCACGTTTTCCAGCCGCTGCTTCAACGGCAGCCCGGCCTGTGGGCAAATGCTGCGTGTACGTTTCAGGGCATCTTCCTGTATGGGCAAATCCGTTGCCCATGCGATGGTTTGTGCCAGCAGGGACGGAACGTTATACCCTCTGCCCCAGCCGGACTTTGGCACCGGGACAATCACGTCCCACAAATCGGTTCCAGCCGATGCCCGTTCGGGCAAAATTATACCATATTTACTGTAAAAAGTACACCCGAGCAACGTTTTAGCGATAATTTCGCCCAAATCTCTTGCATACCAGCGGCGGCCATGATATTTCATTCCCAGCACCGCATCCCGCACACCATCTTTGTAGCGATAAACCGCAGCCGCGCCGCTCAAGCGCTTGAAATAGTGGGTTTCCGGGTCAAGACTTGCATCTCGCAATTCCAGTGCCTGACATTTTTCTTTACAGTCCTCACATTCCGGCAGAAAGCCTATGACCTTGCTGCAAAAGGGACATCTTCTGGGAAAGATCCATTCCAATACCGCGCGCCGTAGGATTTTCCGGTTGATGCGGGCCTCATCTGCTTTATTCATGGTGCTTCTCCGCATACTGTGCGCGCATTTCTTCTGCGTGTGCCTGTTCTTCCAGCAACAGCTGGGCCAGGCCGCTGTAACGCAGATTCTGGCGTACATTGGCCGTCATGCGCTCCATAGTAGTATGTTGTCCCACCACCACGCAAAGTTTGCGCGCACGGGTCACTCCGGTATAAATCAGGTTGCGATAGCAAAGCCGTGCAGGCACTTCTGCCGCCGGGATCACAATTGCCGGGAACTCCGAGCCCTGACTCTTGTGGATGGTGACGGCGTAAGCAATCTCCAACTCTCGCAGGCTGTCTGCCGTATACACCATGCGTCGATCATCCATCAACACGACCATGGAACGGTCTCTCGGATTGATGGATTCCACAATACCAATATCACCGTTATAGGCACCTACGCCCTGTTCGCCGCCTTCGCGCTGCCAAATGATTTCGTAGTTGTTCCGCACCTGCATCACCTTGTCGCCGGGTCGGAACGTCCAGCCTCCGGCTTCCAGCTGCGGTTTGCCGCGCATAGGCGGATTCAAAATTTCCTGCAAGCGAACATTCAGCGCCTGCGTGCCGCTCGGACCAATCTTAGTAGGGCATAGCACTTGAATATCGCGAATCGGGTCAAAGCCATAGCTTTTGGGCAGCCGTGTGGTCACCAAATCGCACACCAGCTGCTGACAGTATTCCCCGCTGGCCTCCATAAAAAAGTAGTCGTCTGTTTTGGTGCTTCGCTTCAGCGGTTCGCCCGTTACAATACGGTGTGCATTTTCCACGATCAAGCTGCTTGCGGACTGGCGGAAAATCCGGTCCAGCCGCACCGTAGGGATCACGCCGGAGCGAATCACCTCGCCCAGAATATTGCCTGGGCCTACGCTGGGCAGCTGGTCCGCATCGCCCACCAGGATAATGCGGCAGGAGGAGCGCAGCGCTGCCAGCAGGCTTTGGAACAACTTTACATCCACCATACTCATCTCGTCCAGAATGAGCACTTCGCAGCGCAGCAGATTTTTTTCGTTATGAATAAACTGCACCGTTCCGCCGGAATAATCTACTTCCAGCAGACGATGAATCGTGCTTGCCTTGCGGCCTGTCAATTCGCTCAGGCGCTTGGCTGCACGCCCAGTCGGTGCACACAAGGCAACTCGTTTGGCCTCGTTTTCCAAAAGGCTGATAATGGCATTGACGGTGGTACTTTTACCGGTACCGGGGCCACCTGTCAGCACAAGGCAGCTTTCCCGCATTGCCATTTCGATGGCCTGCCGTTGCAGCGGCGCATACGAAAAGCCCTGGCTCAATTCCAGGACCTGCAAACCGCGCTCAAAATGTCGCATGGACTGCTTGGGCCGCCGTGCCAGTTCCGCCAGGCGGCTGGCAATGTCCATTTCAGCCGAAAGCAAATCCGGCAAAAACAAGAACTCTGTATCGCCAAAGACCCGCTGGCTCACATCGCCATGACCGATGCTCTCATCCAGAACAGACGTAATTTCTTCTGCCGGTTGGCCGATGAAAGCCGCCGTTGTTTTGATTAGACTGGCACGCGGCACACAGGTATGGCCATTATTTGCATTATGCCGCAGCGTATACAAAATCGCTGCACCCAAACGCAGCTGGCTGTCTTCTGCCAGGTGCATTTCTGCTGCAATTTTATCCGCATGACGGAAAGTGATATGCAGTGGTTCGCCGCACAAAAGATAAGGATTCGCACGAATCGCGTCCAGCGCACTGGGGCCAAAGGTTTTATAGACTTCCACGGCGCGGGGTGCAGAAATATCATACTGGCCTAGCCAAGCCACGATTTCACGCACACCAAACATCCGGCGGAATTCGCTGCTGATGCGCGTTGCTTTTTCTGGTGTGATGCCTTTTAAAATCGTCAGCTGCTGCGGGTCATCCGCAATGATTTCCAAAGCGGCACTGCCGAATTTATCCATAATTTTTTTTGCGGTCGACACGCCGATATATGGCAGCGAGCCACTGGACAAAAACGAGAAGATTGCCTGCTCATCTCTCGGCATATCTGCCTCGCAGGTTTGCGCATGGAACTGCCGCCCGTAATTGGGGTGCATTTCAAATGTGCCGTGGCAAACGACGGTTTCTCCGATGTGTACCTCACCAACCGTGCCGCACACCACAAACAGCTCTCCGCCGCCGGAAAGCTCAAATACCGTATAACCTGTATCCTGATTTTCAAAAATCAGGCTTTCCACCTGGCCTTCCAGCCGAAGCAATTCCTGTTCCAGAGCTTTCCCCTCCCCCACTTGCACAAGGCCATCACAGCCGTATTTTTTCCGATACGATTCGATTTTAACATTCTTACTTATTATAGTAAAAACAAAGGCCAGAAACAAGCACCGACAACGAAAAAACAGGCCGCCGATACGCTTTTCAAACGTATCGGCGGCCCGCCTGGTTTCAGCAATGCTTTTTCCTGTTGTGCGCGATAAAACGCGCTGCTTTTACTGGATTGGCTCAAAGGTATCTGCTACAACGCTCAAGGTCACGCCAAAGCCTTCTGTTGCTTCCATTGGATATTTGCTTATCAATGCATAGATGCTGTTTCCAACCGTCTCAAACCGGACGTCCAGCACATTGTCTGCTTTGTCCGTTCCGCCAAGACCGCCGCGCTTATCCTCGATCAACTGGTAATCATCTTCTTCGCTGATTACCCATTCCTGCGCCTGCTTCAAATCCATTTCACCCAGGTGCAGAATTTCAAATTTCACTTCTTCGTTGAGGATGCTTTCCCAACTATCCGCCGGGACGCCGTTTTCCGTGTCATGTTCCAGCTGGAAGCCTTCGTTCGGGATATAAACAGAGTATCCGTCGCCGATATACAGCGTGGCAGGTTCTTTGGTTTCCTCGCCTTCCAGATAATACACTAAGTCCTTATTCTGTTCCCGTCCAATATTCTCGCACGCATCAGGCGTACTTTCCGGCAGCTGTGCTGTTGGCTGTGCTTCATTCACATCCGGTACCGCCGACTGCTCCGGCAAAGCAGACGGTTCCGCCTCCATACTGCCGGACGGCGCTGTGCTTTCTGCGCCACAGGCCACAACCATAGCCGCCATTGCAAAAATCAGTGTCCATGCTAAAAATTTCTTCATCGCAAAAACCTCCTTATGCAGTGTTGTACTTGCTGCTATTGTTTTTTCATTTTATCCAATTGTATGCCGCGCACTTTCCAGCTGGTTATCAACTGCCGGTGTGTAAAATTATAACATTTCATCGCACAAACCACAATGCTTTTTTGGTGAACCGCCGTTTCTTTTACAAATGCACTTTTCTTCATAACACACGAAAAAAGTGGCACCGAGGTGCTGGACCTTGGTGCCGCTTTCGCATTTCTTATGAAACTGTTCTATTCGTGCACTTATCGCTTGCCGTGCAGAATGGGAGACAGCGGCTTATATACCAGGAAGCACAAGCCCATATTCACCAATCCCTTCAGCAGGGTAAACGGCGCATTGAAGACAATCAGGCACTCGGTCAGACCGTTCAATGCAGGCAGATGGATTCCGAATGCATTCTGCCACAAGCTCCAAACCGCCTGATACATTTCCAGAATTGCTTCTGCCGGCAGACCGAAGAACTTAATGTAAGCCGGATAGCTGACAAAATAGTTGATGGGAACGCTCAGCACGCCCATAATCAGAGCACCTGCCAGCGCAGCCATCAGCGCTCCCTTGCGGCTCTTGTAATGCTTGTAGATCCAGCCGGCAGACCATGTAAAGACTGCGCCCATCAGGAAATTGCTCAGCTCACCTGCACAAGCCGTGGTAGTACCTGCAATCAGGATATGCAGGATGTTCTTCAGCAGGCTGACCACAACGCCATACACCGGGCCCAGCGCAAATGCGCCCAGCAGAGCCGGCAAATCCGAAAAGTCCATCTTAACAAAAGGCGGAATCAGCATCGGCAGCGGGAAATCCAAAAACATCAATACAAACGCAACCGCAGACAGCATACCGGCCACTGCCAGATTGCGCACGCGGATATTCGCATCACGCTGGCCATGGACCTTCTTGTTCGATACTTGCATAACATTACCTCCCGGGGGATTACCCCTTTACAAAATTTGTTTCGGAAAGCCGTCGCAAGAAACAAAAAAGCCCTGACTTACAGCATTGCAAGTCAGGGCTTGAAGACGAAAGACAGCGCATACGCGCAAAGAACCTGTCGTTTCTTTTATCCGGACTATACCGTTGGCCCCGGAGTTACACCGGGTCAGCACCTTTACAGGTGGTCGCGGGCTTTACCGCCAGTGGGGAATCGCACCCCGCCCTGAAACAAACTTTCCTGTTCTCATTATACGCATCTGCCGCCAAAAAGCAAGTTCCAATTTTAACTACTTTTTCTATTTGTCGGTTTATGGTAGTATAGAGATACTTCAATCGAATTTACTGGGAGGTAAATCATGAACTGGACTACATTTTTTGTTTCGACACCGCTGGGCTTTTTAAGTCAGACCATGTTGTCCATCCTGGCAGCAGCTCTGGTTGCCCTCTTGTTCTGGCTGGCGAGCCGCTTTTGCAAAGGCTGGCTGATGCCCAAACTGTGTGCTATGGCAGAGCGGCTGCATCTGCAGGCGCTGGGCATCCTGTTCCGCAGCTTCACAAAACCCATCCCCATTCTGATCTTGGTCTGGGGCCTGTGCACCGTGCTGCCCATGCTGCCACTGCCCAGCCTTCAAACGCAGATTGCTTGGCTTTGCCATACATTGTCTCACATCGCTCCCTTGGTGTGCGCTGGCTGGGGCTTCTGGTACGCCACCGACCTGTGCGATCTGGCGCTGAACAATCTCTCTACCCATCTGGATTTGAAAACCAATGCAACCCTGCGTTCTGTACTGGTAAAAACTTACCGTGTTCTGGTCGGCGCTTTTGTGATCGTTGCTGTGCTGGACGTTTTGGGCTACCCCGTTACCGGCTTGATTACCAGCTTAGGTCTTGTAGGTTTGACTGTTTCTCTGGCAGCCAAGGACACCGCCAGCAATCTGTTCAGCGGACTGATGCTTTTGCTGGAGCGTCCGTTCTCCATCGGCGACTGGATCACTGTCGGCGATGTTGACGGCGAGGTGGAAGATCTGACCTTCCGCAGCACCAAGGTGCGTGCGCTGGATAATTCCCTGTATGTACTGCCCAACACGTCTGTAACCAGTGCCGTTGTCAATAACGGCAGTACCCGCACCAAGCGCCTGTACCGCTTCACGCTGAACCTGACGTTTGATTCCCCCCGTGCAAAGCTGGAATCCATGATGTCCCGTCTGACCGAACATTTGAAAGCCGATCCTACCCTGGACCCGGATTCCGTACTGGTACGTTTGACCGGTTTTAACGATTCCGGCATCAGCATCCTGGTCAATGCATATGTGCTGCGTAAAGGTCTGGACGAATTTCTGGAGATTCAGAACCGCCTGAACCTGGACATTCTGGATCTGGTGCGGGAAGAAGGCCTGCATTTTGCCATGACCGCAAGCCGCGTTTATCTGGAATCTCAGGAATCCGAAGGTAAAAACGCATAATTTTCTGTGAACAAAAGAAACCGCCTTGTCGCTGTACAAGGCGGTTTCTTTTTATGTTTCTTTCTGCGGCGCAGCCAGATCAATCGGAACAGGCTGATCGATTTGCAGACTGTTCGGCGTAACGATACAATCCATCGCATGGATTTCTACTCCGGCTGCGGCAGCCTGCTGCAGCGCAAAGCCAAATTCCGGATGCGTATCCCAGTTGGGCGTAAAGGTATGGATGCCTTTCATCTGGATCACCAGTAAAACACAGCACCGATAGCCTTTGCCCACCAACTCCGTAAGCTCCTTGACGTGTTTTACGCCGCGCAGGGTGGGCGCATCCGGAAAGCGTGCAAGACCGTTTTCTTCCAGCGTGCAGCCTTTTACCTCTACCAGCATGGGGTGGCCATCCTGTTCTGCATAAAAGTCAAACCGAGAATCCCCCAGCTTGTATTCTGCACGCAACTGATCCAATTTGCCAAGCCCACCAGCTGCCAGCCATTCTCCTGCCACTGCGTTGGGCGCTGCAGAGTCCATATTGATGCACACCGGTCCACGCGGCGTTTGTTTTTCTACTGCCACTAAATCGCAGGGCGTTTTTCGGTTTGGATTTTCGCTGTATTCCAGCCAGACTCTGCACCCCGGTACCAAAAGCTCGGCACAGCGGCCGGTATTTTTAACGTGCGCCACCACAGGCTGCCCGTCTTCTTCTACATGGGCAATAAAGCGGTTGGGCCTGCGGACAAATCTGGCCGAATGAATATTTCGATACTGCATTTTTCGAAATCCTTTCCACCACAGATCAGCTCTCTGTGGAAAACTATTTATCGCCGCACCAGAGCTGCCGTGTACCCTGTCTTTTAGCGATTTTCCAAGTTATCCAGCGCAACCGTTTCCAGCAGTGCGCCTGTGTCCGCATCAATCACACTGGTTTCCAGTACGCCATTCCAGCTGCCAGAAAATGCCTGCCACTGCACTGCCTCGAACTGCTTTTGCACTACCAGCAGCGCATTATAATCCGTTTCGTACTGCGCTTTATCCACATACAATTGAATTTTGGTGCAGTCTTCGTTAGCTTCCACCTTTTCCAGCCCATCCTGGGGCACACTTTCGACGTCCAGCAGCTGACGGCGCAATTCATCCAACAGCTTTCGGTGATTTTCCTCCGTCAGCGTTATTGTGATCGAGCCATCCTCCTGTACATCTGCCGCTGTAATGGTTTCCCATTCGTCCAGATATTCGGCATATTCCGCTGCGTCAAACGATTCCTGATTGCCCCAGAGCACTTCCAAAAGAGACGCAGACAGAACAACAACCTTTTCTTCCGATGGATCGTCCGGCGTTGCCGTAGCTACGGGCTGTTCCGGAACCGCAGGCTCCTGCGACGGGTTCGTTACACTAGAGGAAGATGTCGGCGCCGGCGTTGTTGACGACGCATTGCAGGCAACCAAGCTCAGCCCCATGCAAACAGCCAGCACGAAAACTATACTTCGTTTCATCTCAGAATCGCTCCTTTCGGTGGGAGAAACGCAATTCCATCGTCATGGCAGTACGCCTCTCTATCTTAGTATATTACATTATACCAGATCTGTGCGCCGCACATCAATTTGCGTTGGACGTTCTAATCTGCAATTCACCACAAGAAAACGGCAAAACAAAAAACCGCTTGCCATGTCCGAAAACATCAACAAGCGGTTTATTTGGCAGGGGCAGAAGGTTTCGAACCCTCGGCACGCGGTTTTGGAGACCGCTGCTCTACCAGCTGAGCTATGCCCCTATATTTGCTGCACGCATCGTGCTTAGTTAGATTACCCCAAAATACACAAAATGTCAATAGGATTCTATGATTTTTTTCAATCTTTTTTCTGCCCAGCAAGCAAGTCGCAGAAAACTTACCTTTCTGCGTTATTATTTCAAGATCAAAGTATTTCTCCAAAAAAAGTTTTTCTTTTTTCAAAAATAGGATTGACAAAACCGCACAAAACCCGTATAATAGCTATCGTTGCGGTAAGCATCGCACAGATGGCCCGGTAGTTCAGTTGGTTAGAACGCTAGCCTGTCACGCTAGAGGTCGACAGTTCGAGCCTGTTCCGGGTCGCCATCT
>JAHHRK010000048.1 GCA_020025795.1 Faecalibacterium sp.
ACAATGCTGATTTTATCCTTTTTATGCGCCTTGTTGTAATTCTCAACAAAGGCACGCACCGCATCGCTCACCGGCAAATCTACCTTGGAAGCCAGAATACGGTACTGGGTGTCAATGCGGGCAAAGGCATTGTAAACTTTTTCGTATACGCTCAAATATTCCTCACTGGTAGTATCCACTGCAGCTCCATCCGAGCCGTCGTTTGCCACCAGAATCTTGGCAATGCCCGTGCTGACCTCGGTACATACGCTTTCCACCAACACAAACTCGCCGGTGTCCTCTCCGGTTTCGACCGAAAGGCCCTTACTGTTTTTGGGGTCGCAGGAAATATCCCACACGATGCTGCTGGAAGCCAGCACCTTACCGGTGGCATCATAAATCATACCACGCTCGGCTTCAATGACGCTGTCTTTCATCTGCTGTGCACTGGCCATCTGGCGGTAATAATCGCCATTCACAATTTGAATCTGGAACAGTCGATAGCTCAAACACGAAAAGCCAAGCACCACTGCAAAGATTGCCACTGCCCAGCCGCGCACGCGCAGATTGTGGTTGATGCGGCCATGGGCATCATTTCTTATTTTTTTCTTAGGGGTAGGCTTTGGTTGCGGCATTGACAAAATCCTCACTTTCCCACAGGGTATGGAAACCGAAAAAGCGTGCCGCAGCACGCTTTTTCGGAAAAGTTTTCTTTTTATGGCGTACATAGCCTGGCATCATTCCGGAAGAGTCTGCTTTAGGGGTCCAGCGTTTCCATCACGCTTAAAAGCCCCGACTGAAATAGTTCCGCCAGGCGGCTGACTTCATTTTCAGCGCCGGTGATCACACTGTTTTCTTCCAGACGCACATAAGTAATCTGGCTATCGTTCACCTTCATCAGGCCAAGCTGCTTTGCAATATCCTCGATGCGGGACATTTCGGTACGCTTGCCCAGCTCACTGTTCAGGTAATTGTATTCGCTCTTTGCATCGGTAATCTGGCGCTGCGCCTGGCGGACCTGCGTATTCAGTTCCGTCAGCGTAGCTTTGCTCTGTACCAGCAAAATCGTAAGAGAAATCAGAACGGCGACCATCACAACGATCCATACGCTCACTGCGTTCTTTTTCATTTTACTGGATTTGGTTTTTCCACCTTTTTCGGCACGAAGTTCCGGAACGCGCTTGCGCTGCATCGCACTTGCTGCGGAACGGTCTTCAAACAGAGCGAAATCGTATGCATCCTGCTGCATGGGGCATCATTCTCCTTTCTCAAATATTTTTACAGCTTTTCCAAAACGCGCAGCTTCGCACTGCGGCTGCGTCGGTTTTCGGTCAGTTCGTTGGCTTTTGCCTCGATGGGCTTGCGGGTAATCAGCTTTGCTTTTGCCTTGCCGCCGCAAATGCAAACCGGCAGCTCCGGCGGGCAAGTGCAGGCCGTGGCCCAGCGGCGGAATTTATTTTTCACCAGCCGGTCTTCCAGGCTGTGGAACGTGATAACACAAAGGCGTCCGCCGGGGTTCAGGCAGTCGAAAATACCGTCCAGACCTTCGTCCAGTGCGTCCAGCTCGTGGTTGACTGCAATGCGCAAAGCCTGGAAGGTTCGGCGGCTTGGGTTTTTGTTTTTGCGGCGCTCGGCCGGAGGAACTGCGCTGGCCACAATATCTGCCAGCTGCATGGTAGTCGTGATGGGCGTTTCTTCCCGCACTTTAACGATTTTTCCGGCGATCTGCCAGGCATACGGTTCCTCACCGTGATCCCGCAGGATGCGAGCCAGTTCTTCTCTGCTTTCCAAATTGCAAAGATCGGCAGCCGTCATACCTTCCTGGCTCATGCGCATATCCAAAGGTGCATCGGCCCGGTAAGAAAAACCGCGTGCTGCATCATCCAGCTGATGGCTGGAAACACCCAAATCCAGCAAAGCGCCGTCGATACCGGAAATCCCCATCTCCTGCAGCTTTTGCTTTGCATAGCGGAAGTTCGTAGCAACCACCTGTGCCGGCAGCCCAGCCAAACGCGCTGTAGCGGTCTGGATGGCATCCGGGTCCTGGTCCATCGAGATCAGGCGGCCTTTTTCCGGGTCCAGGCGCAGTGCAATCTGCTTGGAATGACCTGCACCACCGGCAGTGCCGTCCATGTAAATGCCGTCCGGCTTGATGGCCAGACCTTCCAGGCATTCTTCCAGCAGTACGGGGACGTGCTCAAAATCTGCCGGGTCAAAGCCCGTGTTCATCTGTTTATCTTCCATGGGAAACGTCCCCTCTCATTTCATTGCTCAAATATGGAGCTCGCGCATCTTGCGCACACGCTCCTCGTTGGTCACAGCGCTGTGCCGTGCGTTCCAAGTATCGGTATCCCAAATCTCTGCATGATTTCGGTTGCCGATGATGGTCACACTCTTGGTCAGCCCTGCATAAGTGCGCAGGCTTTCCGGCAGTAAAATGCGGCCCTGTTTATCGGGTTCCACCTCAAAGGCGGTACTGAATAAATCACCCGTTGCTTCCCAGCTGTCCATCAGCTCGTTGCCGCCCAGCCGCTCGGCCAACTTATCCACTTCCTCAAACGGAAGTGCAAACAGGCAGTGGTCCACCCATTCCATGACGACGAAACTGCCGCCGCCCATATTCTCACGAAACTTCGCAGGGAAATTCAATCTGCCCTTGGCGTCCATGACAAAATCATACCGGCCGAAGAACATGAACCCCACTCCTTTTCGCAGATTTGTGTGGCTTCTTTACCTGTTCCACCCACTTTGCTGCACTTGGGTGCACTTTTACCCACTGCATTGTTTTTATGATACCAAAATGGACCTTCAAATTCAATAGGAACAGGCAGAAAAACAGTGGCAGTACGCGAAGCTTTCACACTTTTTCTATACAAAGAAATGCATAAAGAAAAGCGTGTCGTCAAAAGGCGACACGCTTTTCCATTTTCTGTAAAATTTAGTGTTTTTTTGCAGGCTCAGCCGTTCACTGCAGCCTTTGCATTCTGGCGCAGATTGGTACGCACCGTCTTGACCTGGGTTGCATTTGCCAGCATGGTTTCCTCGGTGGTCTTCAGCATATTTTCGCAGTAATCGGTCACGGTCTGGCGCATATTGCGTGCTTCAGACTGTGCATTGGTCATGACCTCAGCTGCACGCTGCTCTGCACGCTTCAGCACTTCCTGATCGCTGACCAGAACTGCTGCGCGTTCTTCCGCCTTCTTCACAATGATGTCGGCTTCCTTCTTGGCATCTTCCAGGATCTGGCCACGATCGTTCACAATGTTCTTTGCCTGGCGGATCTCGCCGGGCAGATTCAGGCGAATATCATCCAGATAATCACGAATCTTATCCACATCCACCACGCGCTTACCACCGGACAGAGGGATGCTGGTGCCCTCTTCCAGAGCGTCTTCGATCGTATCCAACAATTCGTTTACATTCATTCTGCTCTCTCCTTCATGTAGCGCCATACGGCGATGGTACCATACTGATAACGTTTTTCCAGGGTCAGGCCGCCCACTGCACCAGGCAGATCGGCTTCCCGCTCCGTTTCACAAATCACAACTCCGCCGGGAGCAAGCACCTTTTCTGCCAGCGGCAGCATTGCCGCACAGGTGTCATGGCGATACGGCGGATCCATCAAAATCAAATCGAACTGTTCCCGGCAGGAGCCCAGATACAGCCGTGCATCGCCCAGGCTGACACGGCAACGGTCAAATACACCGCAGGTCTTGCAGTTTTTCATAACGACCTGAATGGCCTCGCGGTTTTCGTCCAAAAAGACACAGCGTGCTGCGCCGCGGCTCATTGCCTCCAGGCCCAGCTGGCCGCTGCCGGCAAAAAGATCCAGTACCCGTGCGCCCGGCAGCAGAAAATGGATGCTGCTGAACATTCCCTCTTTGACACGCTCACTGGTGGGACGGGTCACATCTTCTCCGGGCAGGGTTTCCAACCGTTTACCACGGAAATCGCCTGCAATTACGCGCATGGTTATTCCTCCTTTTGCCTATGGCTCTCCACAATGTATAGATTAAAACAACCTTTCTTGCATTTGTCAACCCTGCCGCATTGTTTTTTACATTCCAACGCACTTTTCAAAGGCAGAGAAAATTCTTACAGGATTCTTCACTCTCCCGGATGGAAATGTGCAAAAATCGTCTGCGCCATTTTTTCGCCAACGCCCGGTGCCTTTTGCAGCGCTGCCACATCTGCTTCCCGCACAGCCGTTACCGTGCCGAATGTGCGCATCAGCACCTTTGCCGTTGCCGGACCCACACCCGGTATATCAGTAAGCGCCGAAGCATAGCTTTTCTTTTTCATCTGCTGTTTGCGATAGGCATTGGCAAAACGGTGGGCTTCATCCTGAATACTGCTGACAAAAGCAAAGGTGCTGCGGTTCATATTCAAGCTGATTTCCCGTCCGGTATCATCAATAATACCTCGTGTGCGGTGGTGGTCATCTTTTACCATGCCATACAGCGGCACATCCTCCAGCGCACGGCCTTTCAACATGGCGCGCACCGCACTGACCTGCCCACGGCCGCCATCCAGCAAAATCAAATCCGGCTTTTGGGCAAACCAGTTTTCGCTGGTCACGCCTGCCACTGCAAACTTCTCGTACTCGTTGCAGCGACGGCTCAAGGTTTCTGCCATGCTGGCGTAGTCGTCTGTTCCGAACACGGTCTGCATCTTAAAGCGGCGATAGCCGGCCTTATACGGTTTGCCGTCCCGGAACGTGACCATGCCGCACACGCTGGACCCATCGCCCCAGTTGGAAATATCGTAGCTTTCGATGTTTTTCGGTGCTTTCTGCAAGCCAAGCAGCTGTGCCAGCTCGTCCAATGTTTTTTGCTCGCGTGCATAGCGGCCGCTCTCACGGGCCAAGCGCTCCACCGCATTGGTGTGCGCCATTTCCACCAGATGGGCCACATCACCGCGCTGCGGCACATACAACTGTACACGCGTACCGCGGCGCTGTTCCAGCAGGCGATGCAACGAAGCTGCATCCTCCGGCAAAGCATCTACCGCCACAACACGCGGCAATTTTTCATCCTCATGATCCAAATAATAGCGCGCCAGAAATTCGTTTCGTGTTTGTTCTATATCAGCGGTATCGTGGAACACAAATTCCCGTTTATCCGTCAAACGTCCCTCACGGAAACGCAGCACTGCAGCACACACGCTGTTAGGTGTACCGGCCAATGCGCACACGTCCATTTCCACATCTGGATCAACTACAACCTTCTGTCCGGCGCTGACTTTTTCAATGGCACGAATCTGGTCCCGCAGCAAGGCGGCGTGTTCAAAGTCCAGCTTTTCCGATGCAGCTTCCATGCGCTGGGTCAGCGAGCGCAAAATGTCCTTTTTGCCATACTTAATCAGATGAATCGCGCCCTGTATCGCTTCGTTATAGGCCTGCTGGCTGATTTTTCCGGTACAAACGCCCATGCACTTACCAATATGCGCATTCAGGCAGGGACGGCTTTTGCCGAAATCCTCCGGAAAACGGCGGCTGCAGCGCGGCAGCAAAAATGCGTCCATTGCACTCTCTGCCATTTCCCGTGCAGCAAAAGATGAGGTATATGGTCCAATATACTCTGCGCCGTCATCCTCTTTTTGCAGCACGAAGGAAAGGCGGGGCCAGGCTTCTTTGGAAATGCGGATATAGCTGTATCCCTTGTCATCTTTCAGCAGGATATTATATTTCGGCGTATGTGCCTTGATCTGGCTTGCCTCCAGTACCAGCGCTTCAAATTCGCTCTGGCACACGATCACATCAAAGGTGTAGGCATGGCGAATCATCTGTGTGACCTTGTTATCGTGGGGCACACCTTCGCGGAAATACTGGCTGACACGGTTGCGCAGCCGCTTGGCCTTGCCGATGTAGATAATGGTATCCGTTTTATCCCGAATGATATAAACGCCCGGCAGCATCGGCAGCATACAGGCTTTTTGATACAATTCCGCTTTGGTCATGGCGCACCTCCCGGCCTTTTTTTATCATAGCGGTACACACCGCTGTTTTCTCACCAAACAGCCTGTACCAAAGGGCAGCCGGCTATTCTCGGTACAAAAAAACCGCTACTCCGGCAAAATGCTGGAATAGCGGTAAACTCCATTGAAATCCGTTGATTAGCCTGCGAAGCCGGACTCAACCAGCTTGACCAGACCTTCAACAGCAGCCTGCTCGTCGGTGCCATCTGCAATGATGCGGATGCTGGTGCCGCCAACGATACCCAGGGACAGAACACCCAGCAGGCTCTTAGCGTTCACACGGCGCTCTTCCTTCTCGACCCAAATGCTGGATTTGAATTCATTTGCCTTCTGGATAAAGAAGGTGGCAGGACGGGCGTGCAGACCCACCTGATTTTCAACAGTAACTTCCTTCACGTACATAGCTCAGTCGCTCCTATCTGTATAATCGTGATGCGATCAACTCGAAAATCGGGGCCTAACAGCTCCCTTGCGTCTATTTTATCTCATTGGACAGCAGTTGTACAGCGTAAAATCACTTTTTTGTCGCTTTCTCCAATCCGTCCATGAACGCCGCCAGACCTTTGTGCACTTTTTCTAGTTATTTTTCATCTGATTGTGCGCTAACACAAAAGTTTTCCACAATCTCGTCTTTTGCGGCGGAATGCTTGCGCCGACGTCGCTTTTTTTCAGGTACAGGGGGATGTGCCTTTTCGTATGCTTCCCACAGGTCCGGGCGGCGTTCTTTCGTGCGCTGTTTGCTCTGTTCCATGCGCCAGGCATCGACCTTTCCATGGTCGCCGCTGAGCAAAATCGGCGGTACAGCGCGGCCTTCCCAAACTTCCGGACGGGTATACTGGGGATACTCCAAAAGGCCATCCCAAAAGCTCTCGTCCTCATAACCTTTCTGTTCTGCCAGCACACCCGGCTGCAAACGCAGCACACTGTCCGCCACAGCCAAAGCAGCCAGCTCACCGCCGGTCAAAACGAAATCACCCAGGCTCAGCTGCTCATCGGCAAAGGCTTCGATGACGCGTTCATCAATGCCTTCGTAATGGCCGCAGACAAAGGTCAGGTTATCGTACTGTGCCAGGCGCTTGGCGTGTTCTTCATCGAACTTTGCGCCGCCCGGTGTCATAAAGATGACGTGCGGCTTGGGACGTCCCTGTTCGGTTACCTGGCGTTCAATATCACGCAGGCAGTCCGCAATGGGCTGTGCGTACATCACCATGCCGCATCCGCCACCATAAGGATAATCGTCCGTTTGCTTCTGTTTATTCAGTGTATAGTCCCGAATTTGATGGCTGTGCGTTTCAATATGGCCCCGTTTTGCGGCACGGCCCAAAATACTTTCATCCAGCACACGCTGGCACATCTCAGGGAACAAGGTGGCAATATCCACTCGCATACCCATATTATGCTTCCTCCCCTGCTTGTGGTGCATCCAGAATCACATCATCATCGAACATACCGGGGATGGGGCGAATCAGGATACGGCCTTCTTCCGGCTGCTTATCCACCAAAAATGCCGGCACACCGGGGAACATACGCTCCTCGCCGGAAGGCGTGGTCACGGTGTAGATATCCTGCGGGCCGGGGTGGGTCACGCTCTTGACCGTGCCGTATACACGGCCGGTATCTGCATCCTGCACCTCGCAGCCCAGCAAATCGGAGATAAAGCAAACGCCTTTAGCCAAGCGCACATCGTTGCGGTCAAAATACAGCATACTGCCTACCAGACGACGGGCAGCGTCCATATCATCTACGCCCTCCAGCTTGAGGATGGCCATATTATTCGGCAGCTGGCGCAGAGACTGCACCCCAACAGGCTTGCCGCCCTCGGCAGTGCCGTACAGAGTCTTTGCGCGCTTGAGCAGGGCAGCTTCGCCGCACCACAGCTCCATTTTCAGCTCGCCGCGCACACCGTGGGTGGTGACCAGCTTACCGGCTTCCAGATAAGCACGTATCATAGAGGGTACCTCACTTTTTTCTATCATAAAATAAAAGATGCCCTTTGCACGGGGCAAAGGGCATCTTGCTGTCAGTCGATCTCGACCAGGACCTTTTCTCCGACGCGCACGGATGCAGCACGCATGACCACGCGAATAGCCTTTGCGATGCGTCCCTGTTTGCCAATGACTCGGCCCATATCGTTCTCCGTCACCTTCAGGTGGTAGACGATCGTACCGTCCTCGCGGGGCGCGTCCACCGTTACGGAAACAGCGTCCTTATCCTCCACGAGGCCCTTGGCCACAGCCAACAACAGTTCCTGCATGGATCTAACCTCCATTCAATTACAGAATGTTGGACTTCTTCAGCAGAACACGGACAGTGTCGGTGGGCTGAGCGCCGTTAGCGATCCACTGCTTTGCCTTATCAGCGTCGATGTTCACAACAGAGGGCTCACGGGTGGGATCGTAGGTGCCGATTTCTTCGATGAAACGGCCATCGCGGGGGAAGCGGCTGTCAGCGACAACAACACGGTAGAAGGGAGCCTTCTTTGCGCCCATGCGGCGCAGTCTGATCTTAACTGCCATAATGAAATACCTCCAAAAATAAATAGAAAAATGTGTGGCCCCGTGGGGCTTTTTTATTGTAAAACCCTGGGGCCTCCTGGCTTTTGGGTTATTACCGAAAAAATATGATTTAGAACATGCCCTTCATGCCGCCAAACTTACTCATGCGGCGGGCAAAGCCCTTGGGGCTCTTTTTCATCTGCTTCATCAGCTTCTGCATCATCTCAAACTGCTTCAGTAGCTGATTGACGTCCTGCACGCGGGTACCGCTGCCGGCAGCAATGCGGCGCTTGCGCTTGGGATTGATGATGGAAGGATTCTCGCGTTCTGCCGGGGTCATACTCAGAATGATAGCCTCAATACGGTCCATCATCTTTTCGTCCACCTGGCTGGGATCAATGTTAGCACCGCCGGGCATCATGTTCAGCATAGCGGATGCGCCGCCCATCTTTTTGATCTGAGCGAACTGGTCCAGCATATCGTTCATGTCGAACTTGTTTTCCAGCATACGCTGTGCGGTCTTTTCCGCAGCAGCCATATCAGCGCTGTCCTGTGCCTTTTCAATCAGGCTCAAAACGTCGCCCATACCCAGGATGCGTCCTGCCATGCGTGCCGGATGGAACGCTTCCAGATCGTCCAGCTTTTCGCCTACGCCCTGGAACAGGATCGGCTTGCCGGTAACAGCCAGAACACTCAGTGCTGCACCGCCACGGGTATCGCCATCGGTCTTGGTCAGGATCACGCCGTCCACGCCGACGGTTTCGTTAAAGGTCTTTGCCACGCTGACTGCGTCCTGACCTGCCATTGCGTCCACAACCAACAGTGTGCTGTCAACGTGCACGGCTTCTTTCAGGTCAACCAGTTCCTGCATCAGGACTTCGTCGATCTGCAGGCGGCCGGCGGTATCCAGAATCACCAGATCATTGCCGTAGTCACGGGCGTGTGCCATTGCTTTCTGTGCGATCACAGCAGGCTTTTCGTTTGTACCCATGCTGAACACGGGAACTTCCACCTGTTTACCGACCACTTCCAGCTGATCGATTGCAGCGGGGCGGTAAATATCGCAGGCTACCAGCAGCGGGCGACGGCCCTGCTTGCGGTAATACTTTGCCAACTTTGCAGCGTGAGTGGTTTTACCATTACCCTGCAGGCCGCACAGCATCACGACCGTCTGGCCTTTATTCTTGATATGCAGCTGAATATCTTCGTCGCCGCCCATCAAGTTGGTCAATTCTTCGTTGACGATTTTGATGACCTGCTGTGCAGGGGTCAGGCTCTCCATGACCTCCTGACCCATAGCGCGCTCGGACACCTTGGCGCAGAAGTCCTTGGCGACCTTGAAGTTAACGTCGGCTTCCAAAAGGGCCATACGGACCTCACGCATCGCAGCCTTAACGTCTGCCTCGCTGAGCTTGCCGTGATTTTTCAGCTTTTTGAATACACCGGCTAACCGGTCGGAAAGAGATTCGAATGCCATTTGGTCTCCTTTCTCAGTCCTCAGATTCTTCGATTGAACGAACAATGGAAAGCAGCTGATCCAGCGTTCGGTCAAAATCACCGGAATTGTAGCCGCCGTATTTACCAGAAATATCAAACTTCGCCTTGCGGATGATCTGCTCCATATCGATGAGCTTTTCCTGCAACAGACGATAGCGGGCAGCAAAGCCGACCTTTTCTTCCAGCTCCAGCAAACTGCTTTCGCCGTGCTTGATGGCATCGCGCACGCCCTGGCGTGTAATGCCGAAGTTTTCGCCGATTTCGCTCAGCGAAAGGTCGTCGTTATAATACTGCACCATCATTTCCTGCTGTTTTTCGGTCAGTGCATTGCCATAAAAGTCCAGAAGATAACTCATTTCCAGATTTTTGGCCATTTCTCCGCACCTCTAACAGAAAACTCAGAAAATATCTTACAGCGTAAAGCCATAATGCTTTACCGTAACGCATTATAGCATTTGACCCGTGGAAAGTCAATATACTTTACAAAATATTTCACAGCAGATGGTGGTTTCTTTTTGAAAACCAGTCCAACCGCATTTTCTGCGCACATAAAAATCAGCTCCGCCTTCGTACAACCAAAGCGGAGCTGATTTCTGATGAAAACGATCTGTATCTTTGCTTATACACCTGCCGCAATCAGTTGGTCGCGCCAGCCAATCGTCTTGGTATGTACCACAGGAACTTTTCCCATTTCTTTATAAGCCTGATAGTTGCCTGCACCTACCTGATAACGCAGTAATGCATCTTCTTCATTGTCCACATAGCGGCGGTGATAGCCCAAAATGGCGCAGCCTGCCTGAATGGACTTATAGGGGTCCAGCAGTTCCTCCATGGATTGGATTCCCAACTGGCGATGGAGCAGATCAAAGCACACATCGTTGACCTGCATCAGGCCCCAGTCCGTCGTACCATTGCTGTTCACATGGGTCAAACCGGGCACAAAGCGGCTTTCATTATAGATGATGGCCAACACCAGTTCGTAACTCACGTTATAATGCTGCGCCACCTGCCAGGTATACTGCTTCAGGCCGGGGTCCCAATCGTTATAGCGGCGAATCAAATCCGAATCGCCCACACCCTGCATCACCGGTCCTTCGGATGGCGGCTCTTGTGTAGAGGGCGGTTCCGGCGCAGGCTCCGGTGTATTCTCCGGTGTCGGCGTGGGTTCCGGTGTAGCTTCCGGCGCAGGAATCACACCATTTTCATCCGGCGTCGGCTCTGGGGTTGTTTCCGGTACCGGTGTAGGTTCCGGTGTAGGCTCTGGCGTGGGTTTCGGCGTGGGAACAGGTGTTGGTGCCGGTGTCTCCACAGGGGGTGGCGGCGGTGGTTCCACATCAAAATCCAACTCTACATCTTCTTCGCCAAAGTAATCCTTTG
>JAHHRK010000049.1 GCA_020025795.1 Faecalibacterium sp.
CACAGGGTATCCAGAATATAACCCTTACCATACAGCACTTTTTCCTCGGTGCCCAAAACGGCACTGGTCTGGCGCGAATTATAATTCTGCACCACGGTCGTAACCGGAACGCTGCGCTTTTTGGCTTCTTCCATCAGGTATTTGACAAAATTCTTTGCGCCGGGCAAAAGCGGCTGGCCTGTAACCAGTACCACCATCACCTGACCGCTGGCAAAGCCGCGGCGGCACAGCACATGGCGCAAAAGCCCAGTGCCATGGTCCTCATTATAAGGTGTGTAGCGGCAGCGGCGCGCTGCTGCACGGACAGCATCCACCACTTTATCCAAAATTTCGTCCTGCAAAAGGCACTGCTGAACCGGCAATACTTTATGGGTACCGGCCGCATAAATACCGGAGACAAGTTTTCCACCGGAGCCTGCTGCGAATGTGGAAATCACCTTGTTGCGGTAGTGCCAGGGATTTTCCATGCCACGAATCGGCTGCACTTTGCCAAACCGACCCAGCAGCTTTTCCATGCGGACCTGCTTTGCTTTCAGCTGGGCGGGGTATTCTTTTCCCAGCAACGGGCAGCCACCGCAGCGCTGCGTTTGCAGCGGACAAGTATGTTTCATTGGAGTTCCTCCCTTAATTTTTACATCATACCTTTTCTTATAATTCATTATAACAGAACCCGGTAAATATGCTATACTAAAACCATCAACTCAACGACAGGAGGTTTTCCTGATGAAAGTATTGCTTATTAACGGCAGCCCCAACGAAACCGGCTGCACTTACACCGCCCTGACCCTGGCTGCCAAAGCTTTAGAGGCAGACGGTATCGAGACCGAAATCTTCTGGGCAGGCGCAAAGCCGATTGGCGGCTGCATCGGCTGCAGCAAGTGCAAAGAAACCGGCCGCTGCGTCTTTGGCGGCGTAGTCAACCAGTTGTTGGACAAGGCCGAAACCGCAGACGGATTTATCTTTGGCAGCCCTGTCCACTTTGCAGGGATTTCCGGCAATATGAAATGCCTGTTGGACCGTGCATTCTGCGCCGGTAAAAATGCTTTTCGCTACAAACCTGCCGCAGTGGCTGTCAGCGCACGCCGCGCCGGCACGACGGCATCGCTGGACGAGCTGCTGAAATATCCCACCATCAACCAGATGCCCGTTGTCAGCTCCGGCTACTGGACCATGGTACACGGCCAGAACCCCGGCGAAGTTTTGCAGGATGCCGAAGGCTGTGCGGTAATGGAGCAGCTGGGCCACAATATGGCATGGCTGCTGCGCTGCATCGAGCTTGGCAAAGAAAACGGTGTGGCTTACCCCACCGATGTACCCCGCCCCCGCACCAATTTTATCCGCTGAGCGCGGATTCTGTGTGAAAATCAAGGTAATTTTACCGTTTGTGAAAGGCGGATTTCCTGTATGAAACACGATTCCTGGAACGAAGGCTGGCAGTTCACTCCTGTTTGGGACGATGCACTGCTTTGGCCTGGCCCATGCCCGGTACAAACCGAACCGGTACGCATTCCCCATACGGTACATCAACTGCCCTACAACTACTGCAACGAAGAATCTTATCAACTGCTGTCCGGCTATCGCCGCAGCTTTACCGTGCCGGAAAGCTGGCGTGGTAAACGTGTTGTGCTGCGTTTTGGTGCGGTAGCACATTGTGCCACGGTCTATTGCAATGGGCAGCAGATTTGTGAGCACCGCTGCGGCTACACCGCATTTCAGGCCGACCTGACCCCGGCGCTGCGCTATGGGGAAGAAAATGTCGTCGCTGTCAAATGCGACAGCCGGGAAAGTCTGAACGTTCCGCCCTTTGGCAAAGTCATCGACTATCTGACCTACGGCGGCATCTATCGGGCTGTCACACTTCAGCTGCAAGAGCCTGTCAGCATCAGCGATTTGTTCTTGACCGCCGGGGCAGAAGGAAATTTCCGGCTGTATCCCACTATCCACGGTGACCCCACTGGCTGCACCTTAAAAATGTGCATCACGGACGGATGCGGCTCCGGTATGGGTATGTTTTCTGCACCAGCCGGGCAGCCGCTATGTGGTACAGTAGGCGGTGTAACGCCCTGGACACCTGACACGCCTGTTTTGTATCACTGCTGTGTGCGCCTTGTGCGTGACAGTGACGGAAAAGTTCTGGATACCCGCACTTTGAAAGCAGGTTTCCGTACCATTGAATTCAAGGCGGACGGCCTGTATCTGAACGGTCTCCTGACCCCCATTTTGGGCCTAAACCGGCACCAAAGCTGGGCCTATCAGGGCTATGCTATGCCGGACAGCCAGCAGCGACTGGACGCCAAACTGTTGAAAGAACTGGGCTGCAATGCAGTGCGTACCAGCCATTATCCCCAAAGCCATGCCTTTCTGGATGCCTGCGACGAACTGGGCCTGTTAGTCTTTACCGAGATTCCCGGCTGGCAGCACGTCGGCGATTCTGCCTGGAAAGACCAGGCCGTGCAAAACTGTCGGGAAATGGTTCTGGAATACCGCAATCACCCCAGCATTTTCCTGTGGGGCGTGCGCATCAACGAAAGCAAGGACGACGACATTTTCTACAAGCGCACCAACGCCGTTGTGCATCAGCTGGACCCCACCCGCCCCACCGGCGGCGTACGAAACATCAAAAACAGCCGTTTCTTTGAAGATGTCTACACCTACAACGATTTTTACCACAACGGCACCAACGCCGGCTGTGAGCCGCGCCGCAATGTAACTACCAACATGGCCAAAGGCTACCTCATTACGGAATACTGCGGCCATATGTTCCCCACAAAGTCTTTTGACTGGGAAGGTAAGCGTCTGGAGCACGCCTTGCGTTATAGCCGCGTTGCATCCGATGCCGCCGCCCAAAAAGGTATTGCCGGCAGCTTTGGCTGGTGTATGTTCGACTATAACACCCACAAAGATTTCGGCAGCGGCGACCGCATTTGCTATCACGGTGTGCTGGATATGTTCCGCAATCCCAAGCTGACTGCGGCCGTATACGCCAGCCAAAAGAAAATCAAGTCGAATCAGGATGTAGTGCTGGAAATTTCCAGCGGCATGGATATTGGCGACCATCCGGGCGGCGGTCTGGGTGACATTTGGGCATTCACCAACGCCGACAGCGTGCGTCTGTTCAAGAATGACACTTATATTGCAGAGTTCTTCCCAAACCGGAAAGGCACCTATGCCGGACTGGCACATCCGCCCATCTGCATTGATGACACCATCGGCAACCTTTTGGAAACAAACGAAGGCTTCTCTCCGTCAGAAGCCAAGCTAGCCAAGGAATGCCTGCGTGGTGTGCAGAAATACGGTCCCGGCAATCTGCCGCCTGTTTTGATGGCAAAGATGGGTGCTTTGATGCTGCGCCATCATCTGAGCATGGAGCAGGCCACGGCACTGTATGGCAAATACGTTGCAAACTGGGGCGGCACTGCGGTGCGCTATCGGTTTGAAGCCATCGTCAACGGTCAGGTGGTCAAGACGGTCATCAAGGAGCCTGTGGAGTGTGTGCGATTGGAAGCCCATGCCCTGAACCCGATTTTGACGGACGGCCCCACCTGGGACTGTGCGGCGATTCAGCTGCGTGCCGTGGACCAGAACGGAAATGTTCTGCCCTACTGCGGCGATGCAGTCCGCATTGAAACGACCGGTCCGGTACAAATCATCGGCCCAGATGTTGTTCCTCTACGTGGCGGCATGGCCGGCACCTATCTGGCCACTATGGGTCAGGCCGGTATCGCTACCGTAAAATGCACCCTGCCAGGTGCTGAACCGGTGGTACTTCCGCTGGAAATCCGGCTGGGAGAATAACCACTGCTTTTGTAAAAGAAAAGAGCGGGCAGAAAGCGATTTGCTTTCTGCCCGCTCTTATTTTCATTTCAGACTGAAATCTTCAGCAGATTACAGGCCCTTTGCTGCATTTGCGCCAGCAATACGGCCGTAGAATGCGCCGGAAGAGATAGCCATGCCGCAGCCGGGGTACTCGGTACCGAACAGGCCGGGGAATGCGGTCTCACCTGCTGCATACAGGCCCTTGATGGGTGCGTTGTCTGCATCCAGAACATGAGAGCCTTCGTCGGTCACGATACCACTGTAAGTAACGGTGACAGAGGGGTTCAGCTTCAGTGCAAAGTACTTGTCGCCCTCGACAGGAATCATCTTGTCAGCAGGCTTGCCGAAGTCCTCGTCGTTGCCCTTTGCGCACAGCTCGTTGTAGCGATCCACAGTAGCCTTCAGGACTTCTGCGTCCATGCCGATCTTTTCAGCCAGCTCTTCGATGGTAGCTGCGCTGTCGGTGGACTCCAGGCTCATACCGTACTGCACGGTGGGGTACGGATCGTTTGCGGTTGCAATGTAGTAAGCAACATTGCTCTTTTCCTTTGCCAGCTCGTTGCCAACGTGGAACTGATAAGAGTACTCGTTTGCAACACGCTTGCCGTCCTCAGAAACGATCAGGCCGGACTCTTCGTTGATGCCAACACCGCAGGTGTAGCTGACGTAAACGGTCTGAACGCTGGGGTTCTGGAAGATCTGGCCGCCAACAGCTTCTGCCATGACGATGCCATCACCAACGTTGCCAGTGGGCACGCCGGTGTTATACTTATCGGTGAAATCAGCATAGGGAGCCATCATCTCACGGTTGGATGCGTAGCCGCCGGTTGCCAGGACAACAGACTTTGCGTTGACAGTAACCTTGCTGCCGTCTGCCTTAACGCCCTTAACGCCAACAATTTCCTTGTTGTCGTTCACGATCAGCTCGTTAGCGGTCACATTGTAAACGATGTCGCCATCCACAGCTTTGTACTTTTCCATCATGGGGATCACGATCTTGCCGCCGTGGCCGTCGGTCATACCGCCGCCGCCTTCGACGTTGTGCACACGCCAGATGGGCAGAGAGGAGTGAATCGGCTCAACGTCCTGAATCTTCACGCCCATGTCAACCATCCAGTTGTAGGTCTCCAGAGAGTGATCAACAAACAGGTGCAGCTTAGCATCGTTGATCATGTCGCCGCCGATACCCTTCAGGTAGTCGAACATCAGCTCGTTAGAGTCCTCGATGCCAGCAGCCTTCTGCACGTCAGTGCCGTTAGCCATCACCTTGCCGCCGCTGCGGGTGGTTGCGCCGCCAACGATGCCCTGCTTCTCCAGAATCAGAACATCAGCGCCGCTTTCAGCAGCTTCGATTGCAGAGGACAGACCTGCAACGCCGCCGCCAACAACGACAACGTCAACATCATAGGTCTCGTCCTTTGCTTCGGGACGGGTACGCTCTGCATTCAGAGCTTCCACGTTGCCACCAGCCTGCTCAACAGCCTGGCTGACTGCGTTCTTCAGGAAAGTAGAGGTCAGGGTTGCGCCGGTGACCATATCTACATCCAGGCTCTGGTTCTCGATGATCTGTGCAGGGATCACTTCGATGGGAGTGGTCTCCATGCCATAGCCGATACCGTAGGTCTCGTGCTGATCGACAACCTTGATGTCGGTGATAGCGTCTTCGCTGAAGGTAACGTCAACAGTCATGTCGCCCTTCATGCCAGGGGTGGTAACCGTGTAAGTACCAGGAGTATAGCTCATGGCAGTAGTTTCCTGGTTAGAAGAACTGCTCGTGCTGCCGCAAGCCGTAACAGAAACAGCCAGTGCGCAGCTCAGCAGTAATGCAAGTGCCTTCTTCATTAGAAATTTTCTCCTTGTTGTTAAATCACATTTTTGACGTGTTGTACAATTGTAACTTTTCGACAAGTAATTGTCAATTACAAAAATCTTACAAATTGCTTTATCTCCTTAATTCGTCAAAAAATTTTCAATTTTTCTTCTTTTTTGTTAAATTCATAATTCTCTGCGCAATCACCATTTATATATATCGATACATTTTCACCATAAGCAAACGCTTTGACCGATAACCATCAAGCCTGTTTCTGAACCTTGCAACTCCATCCGATTGTATTTGCGGCTTCCGCCGCCTAGCTCTATTTGCTTTCTGCTTTTCCACAAAAGAAAAAGTCGCGTGGCGGCCTGACCACGCGACTTTTATTTATCTTTTCATACGTCGTATTTTTTGCTGACAAACTTACTTGCTCCATACAGCACCGCCAACAGTGCCACCGCCAAAATCAAATAAAGCGGATTGTTCTTCAGCGCCATGCGCACACTCTGGCCAAACGCCGTCAGCGAGCCAATCATAAACAGCTTTGCCAGCGGCAGCGTGATGAGGTATTTTTTGGCATCGAACTTGGAAATACCAAATGCAAAGTTCACAAACGAAGAGGGCGTAAAGGGCAAAATCAGGATCAAAAACAGTCCGGTGGGACGCATCCGACTAACCCAGTTGCGTGCCTGCGCAATACGCTTGTGCTTGCTTGCCATCCGGTCCGCCCAACCTGTAAACAAGCGGCGGAAGATAAAAAACATGGCAAAGCAGCCCAGACAGGTACCAACCCAGCTGTAAATAAATCCCATCAACGGACCGTGCGCTGCCACATTTACGGTAACAATACCAACCAGTGGCAACACCGGGATCACAGACTCCAGCGCTGCGAGCAAAATCGGAATCAAAGGACCCAAGGCCTGGAAAGATTCCAGCAGATGCTCCCAAAATTCAATCGTCCCCATTTGATGAAACAACTTTGCAATTTGCACTTCTGCCCCATCTCCTTTCCCACAAGTAAATCCACAACACTCTATTCGTATCCTGCACATCGGGTTCCTCTGCCCTGGGGCACGAAACCTACTGTATTCTAATACGACAGCACGCAACCAAATTCTTCAGGAATTCGTCTGTTTTCGAGCAGCAATTTATTCTCTGGCTCCGTTTGTTTGGATGGCATCGACCCGTGCTGTAAACGAATCGACCACTTTACTTATTTTAGCAGAAAGTTTCTGAACAAAGTAGCATCAAATCCTTTAAGTTTTTCTTAAATTTGACCTGCTTTTTGCGTTGTTGTGACAGATTGCACAACATATCATTTTGTTTCCTGTGCAGCTTTTTCTGCACGGCGACGAATTCGTTCGATGGTCTGGGCACGCTGTTTGTTCCACTGTGCCAGCTTTGCCTTGTCCGGGATTTCGGTGCAGCGGGCAAATGCCCAGTGCAAACCGTCGCGGCGCGCGCTCTTGAAGCGCAGGAACACGCCCTTACTTGCCGCACCGCCTTTTCCGCTGCAATTCGGGCACTGGCAAAGGGTATACACTGCGTTGGAACCGCGCTTGAGCCAGATTTCGTCCGGCTTCAAAATCGTGCCGCATTCCGGGCAGGGTGCATCTCGCAGAGCCGGGATTTTCTGGTTGGCTTCCTTATCCACAAAGCCGCGAAAAACGGTGAAATCCCGATAATCGCCGGGTTCGGGGCATAGGCTGGCATGCAGGGTATCGTCTTCAGTGGGATATTCCGCCAGGCCTTTTTCCAAGTCCAGCTTGCGGCAGACATCCGCTGTGTACAGCGTATCCGACAATGCATCATGGAACTGCCGATCGGTCGGAATGCCCAGACGCGTCACAACGCTTTCCAGCGTCATGCCTTCGCCTTCCTTGCGGGGGTGCTGGGACAAAAAGACCTGCTGCAAATCGTACCAGGTAGTGGGGCGGCTTTCGTCCAGACCCACCAAAAACAGATTCTGCTTCAGCACAGGCACATCGTCCAGACCCCATTCGGCAAACTCTGCATCCGGACCACACCACTGCATAAACTTACGCAGGCCCTGGGTAATAGGCTCACCGCGGTCCAAATCTGCCTGCGTCAGGCCGGTAACCTTGGCAATGTGGTGCTGCAGCTTGCGAAAAATACGGGGGCGCAAATTGATGGAAAAGGTATCCAGTACGTTACCCTTTCGGTCGATTTTTACTGCACCGATTTCAATAATTTCACCCCGCAGGTTCTGTTCCACACCATGATAGTTGAACATATAGGGCTTATATCCGATATTCCATTCCAAATCAAACAGGACAAGCGTTTTCTCCGACATAATTCTTTCCAATCTACTTTCTGAAAATACACGCAATGTAAATGCTTAGCACAAAATGAATTTCTCGATGGCTTCCGCTACACCGTCATGGTCATTGTCTGCCACGGTAACAGCATCTGCTTCTGCCTTAACCTCCGGGTCTGCATTGGCCATTGCCACGCCAATTCCTGCAAAACGCAACATCGGCAAGTCGTTCATGCCATCGCCCACAGCCATCAGATTTTCCGGCAAAAGGCCTTTGCGCTCCAGCAAAGCCGCCAGGCTGGCATCCTTTGCAACACCTTTGGGCACAACTTCGATGAAGAAATCGCAGCTGCGGAACACGCCCAGCTGATCGCCAAAGCGCTGCTTGGCTTCCGGCTCCACTTCCGCCATGCGTGCCGGGTCCAGCGTAATGAGCAGCTTGCAAACCGGATAATCCAAATAATCTGCCAGGCTTTCTACCTTTTGCAGCGGTACTTTGCAAATGATACCTTCGCGGCCTGCCCAAGGGTCTTCCGGCTGTTCGGTCACGATACCGTTGGCGTCGTAGCTGATTACGTTCACGCCTTTTTCTGCTACAAAATCACACACCGGACGAATCATCTCCGCCGGGAACTGCTTTTGATACAGGGTTTCGCCGGTGGCGCAATCCAGTACCTTGCCGCCATTATATGCCAGAATACAGCCACCGCGCCGATCCAGCTCCAGTTCTTTTGCCAAGGGCAGAATCCCTACTGTGGGGCGGCCGGATGCCAGCACCACCGTTACACCTGCGTCCATCGCTTTTTCCAGCGCTGCACGGGTACGGGGGGTAATTTTCTTTTCACTGTTGGTCAGAGTTCCGTCCAGGTCCAGTGCCAGCATTTTGATTTTACTCATAATTCCTCTCCTTAACGCAATATCTGCGCGAGCCATTTTATTTTACCGTAAAACGGCACGGCTTGCAACGGCGCACGGCGAAAAGAGAGAGTTTCGACTGTATTTTGACCTTTTTTGTCGTTTGCTCTTAGTATGACACGAAACCGTGTTTCCATGTATGCGTTCCTGCACTGCATTGTTTCAACTTGCAAAAATCAAAAAGCGTCGCCTGCACCAGACAGACGACGCTTACTTTTACTTATGAATGATCTGAATTGCCACACAGCCAGGACCGCCCTGTGTAATAAACGCCGGCGTCAGGGGACGCACTTCGATGGACGTTTCCGGGAAGGCGGCACGCAGCTTTTCCAGTGCCTGCTGGGCACGGTCCGGTGCTGCGGCATGACTAATAGAAATCAGCCAGTCTTTGCCTGCACCCATAGACTGGAATTTTTTCGCCACGCTGTCCACAGCCTGTGCAAAGCTGCGCTTCACACCGGCCAGCGAAATGCGTCGGCAATCCTCCGTCGTGTTCATCAAAGGAACAAAACGCACTGCCTGGCCCACATAGGACACCAGCGACGACAGGCGTCCGCCGCGGCGCAGATAATCAAAGTCTGCCGGAACCAGGAAGCTCATCGTGGTTTCCATCAGCTTTTCGGTGCGTGCCACGATTTCCTCACAGGAAAGGCCTTCTTTTGCCAAACGAACAGCATTTTCCACCAGATAGCTGTGCGGACCGCACAGGGTGCGGCTGTTCAGCACGGTGATTTTACCCTTGTGTTCACACATATTGGCCGCAGCACAAGCCGACTGGTATGCACCGGACAGGCCGTCTGCCATGGCAATGTGCAGGATTTCATCCTCCTCGGCGCCAGCTTCAAACATATCCACAACTTCGCCCAGTGCCGGCTGGCTGCTGGTAGGGATATGTCCCTGTGCGATGAGATCCAGAAATTCTTCCGGCTGGATCTCGTCCAGCTCTCGGTAGGTCTTGCCATCAATCGTAACAGACAGCGGTGCGATCGAAAAGCCATGCTCCTTGGCCTGGCGGGAATCGTACATGGTAGAACTATCAGAACAAATACGAACCATAGTCGGTTTGCCTCTCTTTATCTGGATTCTGTAACGGGATTGACCTTGTGGCAATCTTCGTTTCAATCTAGTATTGAAAACCATATTAAACGTTTTTTAATATCATGTCAAGTGATTCTCAACACTTGACAGTTTACTTTCTGTTGCTATAATGATAGAAATTGATTTAGGCAAGGAGGCATACTGGTCCATGTCCAGCGAAACCATCGAGTCAGTTACCATAGAGATGATGGAGTATCATTTTCCCCGTTATAACGAGCTGGCTGCAATTCCATTATATCGAGATCAGGTATTGGACTGTTTGAATTCCTATATCATGCCTCTTTGCACCGACCAAAGCCAGCCGCCTGTTACCGCGGCTATGATCAACAATTATGTAAAGCTTAAGCTGCTGCCTCCACCTGTAAAGAAAAAATATGACCGTGACCAGCAGGCACAGCTCTTGTGTATTCTTTTACTTAAGCAAGTATTCAGCATCTGCGAAATCCGACAGCTGCTGGAAATCCAAACTCTCACACACCCTTTTCCTCAGGCATATGATTATTTCTGTGTGGAGTTTGAAGCTGCTCTGCGTGCCACCTTCAGCACACGCAAGTTTTCCGGCGTTGGGCAGCAAACCCAGCGCCCTACCCCGTTAAGCGAGCTGGTGTGCAGTGCCGCACTGTGCGTGGCACAAAAGATCTTTACGCAGAAGTTTTTGCAGCTGGATCAGGAAAACTGCATTCAGATGGAACTGAACGCTTGCGTCAACGAATAACGCTTTCTTCATTTCATACAAAAAACCGCCGCGGTATATCCGCAGCGGTTTTTCTTTTTATTGATTAGCTGGCACGGAAGCCCTTGCCAATGATTTCACTGGAGTTCACGATGGTAATAAATGCATGGGGATCAAACACATGCAGATAGTTGCGCAGCCGCGCAGCCTGGCGGCAGGTCAGCACCGTCATGACTACTTCCATTTGCTGATGGGTATAAGCACCGTAGGCTTGTTCCACCGTAGCCGAGCGGTGCAGTTCCTTCAAAATGAATTCCTTTACGCCTTCCGGGTTTGTGGTAACAACGGTACACACCTTGCGCTGGTTAATATTTTCAATCACGGTATCTACAATAAAGGACTTGCTGATCAGGCCCAGGATACAGTAAAGACCGGTAGCCGGTCCATACAGGTAAGCCGCAACACATACGATCGCTGCATCACTGACAAGCAGTGCCTTGCCGATTTCCAGACTGGTGTACTTGCTCAGAATCATTGCGAT
>JAHHRK010000005.1 GCA_020025795.1 Faecalibacterium sp.
GGTGCAAAGCTGGAACGCATCAGCCAGCACATGGAAACGCTGATTACGGATATGGCAAGCGAGCTGTACGCAGGCCGCATCGAAGCCGAGCCGCTTTGCACATCCAATCGGGACAGTTGCCGATTCTGTGATTTTTCGCTGATTTGCCGCCACGAAAAGGGCTTCGGTGAACGGGAACTGGATGCGCCCAAAGATCCGTTTGGCGAACCAGCTCCGGAACCGGAAAACGAAAAGCCCGAAACCGAAAAGAACCAGCAGGAGGTGAACGAGAATGGCGGAAACTAAGTGGACTCCGGCGCAGCAGGCCGCAATTGAAGACCGCGGCGGTGCGCTGCTGTTAAGTGCTGCCGCAGGAAGCGGTAAAACCGCCGTTTTGACCGAGCGTGCGGTGGGACTGATTTTGGATGCGCAGCATCCTGTGGAGGCTGACCGGCTTTTGATCGTGACCTTTACCAATGCGGCTGCAGCGGAACTGCGCGCCCGTATTGGCAACCGCCTGGCGGAAGAAGTCAAAAAAGATCCGGGCAATGCACGGCTGCGCCGCCAGAGAATGTTGTTGCAGCGGGCATCCATTTGCACGGTGGACGCGTTCTGTATGGATTTGCTGCACCGCCATTTTGCGCAGCTGGATATTCCGGCGGAGTTCCAGCCGGCAGACCCAGGCCAGGCGCAGGAGCTGTGGGATGCAGCAATGGCAGAAACCATGGAAGAAATGGTTTCCGTTCCGGTCTTTTGCGATTTTGCCGATTTGTACGGCCGCGGCCGAAGTGATGCGGCGGCGTGCGAAGCCATTGGACAGCTGTATTTGTTCTTGCAGGTCCTGCCAGACCCGGACCAGTGTTTGGAAGTGTATCTGGAAAGCTGGCGACATCCCAACAGCTTTGCTGGCAGTGATGGCTTTACGGAAACCTTGCAGGCAGTGGCGGAGCGATGCCAAAAACTGCTGGTCAACTTGCAGCAGGCGCTGGCCTGCTCAAAAGAAGACATGGCTGCCGTGATGGAAGAAGCACGCCTCAGCAAGAAAACGGCTGCTGCACAGGAAAAGGCTGCCGAGAAGGCAAAAGAAAAATTCATCTGGATTCAGGAAGACCTGGAAGCCGGTATTTTGTTCTACCAGCAGGCTGAACAGTTGGCACAGGCGCAGGATTGGGACGGCTTGGATGCGATGCTGACGCCGTATCGAGATGCATCGGTTGTGCGCCCTGGTGGGCGCAGCACGCGCAAGCGAATTTACGGTGATCGCAAGGAAACCGTGAAGCTGGCAGGCGATTTGGCGGAAGAAGCCTGCGAAGATATGTTGGACTGGATTCCGGCCAGCCTTGCGGATATTGAAGCAGACCGGGAAAAGGCCTTGCCCATGCTGGAAGCACTGGCGCAGGCAGAGCGTGATTTTTCGTCCCGCTACTATGCAAAGAAGCTGGAGCGAAAAATTCTGGACTTTGGCGATATGGAACAGCTGGCGCTGTGCCTTTTGCGCAAGCCGGCCAATATCCATGACGCAAATGGAAACATTCTGCCAATACGCAAAGCGATGACGGTGATGCAGGACCCGTCCGGCTGTCGTACACCGCTGTGTGAGCAAATCAGCGCGTCGTTTGACGCAGTTATGGTAGACGAATATCAGGATACCAATGCGCTGCAGGATGCTTTGTATAATTGTTTGGCAGCGCCCGGCGGAGATAATTTGTTCTTTGTCGGCGACTTGAAGCAGAGTATTTATCGCTTCCGTCAGGCGGAACCCCATATTTTTTTGCAGCGCCAGCAATCCTATCCGCCATTGGTTGGCGGCGCACGTCTGCGCCCGGAACCGGGGCAGGGAACGGCTGCCAGTATTGCGCTGGACGCAAACTTTCGCAGTGCGCCGGCGGTCATTGACGGCATCAACTTTATCTTTACCCAGGTAATGCGCGCGGATTTGGGCGATGTGGTCTATGGAGACGGCCAGCGCCTGGTATGCGGTGCGCCTGGCGAATATACCGGACAGGTAGAAGCTGCTGTTTTGCAGGCACAGTCCCCAGAGGCAGAAGCAGAATGGGTGGCACAGCGCATTTACCGTTTGGTCAATGAAGAAAAGGCACAGGTGCGCTGCAAGGACGGCACCAGACCCATCCGATATGAGGACTGCTGTATTCTGGTTTCGACCCGAAATAACTTTGCCGCCTATATCAAGGCCTTGCAGAACATGCAGATTCCCAGCTATGCCGCCACGGCGGAAGACCTTTTGGATGCGCCGCAGGTGCGGCCGCTGGTGGCACTGCTGCGTGTAATCGATAATCCGGCACGTAATATCGAATTGGCAGCTGCCATGCGCAGCGAGCTGTTCGGCTTTACGGACGACGATTTGCTGAAGCTGCGCGCAGCTAAAAAGAAATGCAGCCTGTACGGTGCGCTGGTGTTTGTGGTGCAGGAGGGCGGCGAAGATCCTTTTGCGGAAAAGTGCCGCTCCTTTTACGAAAAGCTGGATACGCTGCGCGGATTGTCGCGCAGTATGCCGGTGGACCGCCTGCTGGAGGAAGTGTTTGCACGCACTGGCTATCTGGCTGCTGTGGGTGCTGGGGCCGAAGGTGTACGCCGCCGAGAAGAAGTGCGCCGCTTTGCGTCCTGGGCGTCCGAAGCAGGTACGGCTGGCCTGGGGGCGCTGATTCGTGTCATTGAATCTACCCAGAAGGCACGCGGATTGACAGGCGCGACCTCCGGCAAGGGCAAGCAGGGCTGCGTTTCGCTGATGACCATTCACGGCAGCAAGGGCTTGCAGTTCCCGGCGGTGTTTGTGGTAGACTTGGCCCATCGCTTTAATATGGATGACATCAAGCACCCGGTGCTGCTGCATCGTGACCAGGGCTTGGGTTTGGCTTTGCGCGGACCTGGCGGCTTATATCCGACTGTGCAAAAGACCCAGATTCGCCGCACGATTGAAGCAGAAACACGCAGCGAACAGATGCGCCTTTTATATGTGGCACTGACTCGTGCGCAGGATATGCTGTTTATGACCATTCCGCTGGAAAAGCCGGAAAATGCAATCGAGAAAACCGCACTGCGTTTGAGCGCCGGTATGGGCGAGGAATATCTGCACCATGCCAGCCGCTTCTCGGATTGGATTCTGGCGGCACTGCTGCAGCATCCGGACGCGGGCGTGCTGCGTGTGCCTTCCGAAGCAGAAGGCACCGAAGCGGCAGCAACCGTGCCGCTTCAGCCTGCCGGCAGCGCAATGACCATTTTGCTGGAAGAAGCACCAGAACCGGAAGCAGACGATACAGCAAATCACGCAGACGAACCTACGATGCAGCCTGACGCAGAACAGGTGCAGCGTATTTTGGATAGCTTCGCCTGGCAGTATCCGGATCAAAATGAGGTCAATGTGCCGGTGAAGGTCAGCGTGACCAGCTTGGTGCATCAGCGAGATGATATTATCCTGGAACGACCGGGCTTTATGTCTGCCGCCGGAATGACAGCCGCAGAGATGGGCACGGCGCTGCACGCATTTTTGGAGCATGCGGATTTTGCTTTGCTGCAAAAGGCGGCACAGCAGGGAACACAGCCACTGATGCAGGCCATCGAAGCAGAACGGGAGCGTCAGCTGGCAGTGCATTTGATGACCCAAGACACTGCCGATGCACTGGACACAGAAAAGGTGCGCACTTTTGCGGAAAGCGAAGCTTTCCGCCGCATCTGTAACGCAGAAAAAGTGTATCGGGAGTACGATTTCATTACCGGTCTGCCGGCATCGCTTCTGCCGGATGGTCCGGCGGACAGCGACGCAGTCGTGATGGTGCAGGGCATTGCGGACGTATTGCTGGAATATCCCGACCATCTGGAACTGTTGGACTATAAGACCGACCGCACAAAAGATCCGGCGCAACTGCGCGCTTCGTACAGCCGCCAGCTGGAGCTGTATGCGGCTGCGGTGGAAAAACGTTTTGCCCCCAAAAAGGTAAGCTACAAAGGCATTTATTCGTTTGCACTGGGAAAACTCATCGAAATCTGAGAAAATCAAAAAAGAATTGGCACAACAGCAAAAAAAGCTTGACAGGGCACCCTGGCGAGAGTATACTAGTCGGGTAAAGAAAGCAGCAATCGGCTATATGTCAGCCGCGCTCGCCTTGTTGGCAAGTTTGTGCCACGGGCTATCAGACTGGTTCCGCTTTGTGCGGTCCTGAGAAGATATTGCGCGGCTGCCCAATCGGGTGGCCGCGTTTTGCTTTATATTCACATCAGTATTGTTAAATGGAGGTGTATTCCAATCGCTACCGCAGGAAAATCCAAAGAGACGGAGATCAATGAAGGCATCCGCGACCGCGAGGTTCGCGTGATTGGTGCAGACGGCGCACAGCTGGGCATTATGTCCACTCGTGATGCTCTGGCTGCAGCTGAAGCAGCAGGCCTGGACCTGGTTAAAATCGCACCGCAGGCAACGCCCCCGGTGTGCAAGATCCTGGACTACGGTAAGTACCGTTTCGAAAAGCAGAAGAGGGAAAAAGAAGCCAAGAAGAACCAGAAGGTTATCGAAGTAAAGGAAGTTCGTCTTTCCTTGAACATCGACACCAATGACTTCAACACCAAAGTGAACCAGGCAGCAAAATTTATTGCCAGCGGACACAAAGTGAAGGCATCTATTCGTTTCCGCGGTCGTGAAATGGCACACACTGCCCTGGGCGCCGAGGTCATGCGTAATTTTGCACAGGCCCTGACGGGCGCTTCGTGCGATAAGCCTCCCCTGATGGAAGGCCGTACCATGACGATGCTGTTTAGCCCCAGTTCGAACAAGTAAACTTTAGGAGGACACACAAAATGGCTAAGATGAAACTGAAGACCCTGTCCGGCGCAAAGAAGCGCTTTAAGCTGACCAAGAACGGCAAGATCAAGCGTGGCCACGCTTACCGCCGTCACATCCTGACCAAGAAGACCACCAAGACCACCCGTGGCTACCGTCAGCCCAGCTACGTTGACGTTACCAACGTTGCTGCTGTGAAGCGTATGCTGCCCTACGGCTAATTAACGTTTCAAAAAACCGAATTTGACTTTTACCTGAATCATAAAGGAGATAGAAAACAATGGCACGTATTAAGGGCGCAACTATGACTCACAAACGTCGTAAGAAGATGCTGAAGCTGGCTAAGGGCTTCTACGGCTCCAAGAGCAAGCACTTTAAGATGGCTAAGCAGCAGGTCATGAAGAGCGGCAACTACGCTCTGGCTGGCCGCCGCATGAAGAAGCGTCAGTTCCGCAACCTGTGGATCACCCGCATCAACAATGCAGTTCGTCCTCTGGGCATGAACTACAGCACCTTCATGGCTGGCCTGAAGAAGTCCGGCATCGAGCTGAACCGCAAGATGCTGAGCGAGATGGCTATCAACGACCCCAAGAGCTTCGAGGCTCTGGTCGCTTCCGTCAAGAACGCTTGATTTAAAGCTGGGCGGTAAAAACCAAACAAAACAAAGCCGACGCCCGCCTATACGCGGGCGTCACTTTTGTATAATGGGGTATTTCATTCCGAAATCGCCCTGGAAAGGCCGGTGGACCTATGCAGGAAAACCCTATCATCACCAGCCGTGACAATGCAAAAATTAAATACGCCTGCAAGTTGGCGAGCAGTGCAGCCTTCCGTCAAAGCGAAAACGCTTTTCTGGCGGAGGGCTTAAAGCTCTGCCCGGAACTTGCCAAAGGCACCCTATTAAAGGTATTATATTATACCGAGCGTGCCATTGCGAAAGCGCCGGAGCTGGCGGCGCTGCCAGGCGAACATTATCTCATTCAGGAACACGTAGCGGAAAAGCTGGCAGGCGTTCAGGCGAACCAGGGCGTTTTCGGCGTGTTTGAGATTCCCCGCTGCGGCGCGGAAATCCTGAAAAACGGCGGCCACTATCTGGCGCTGGAGCGTGTGCAGGACCCCGGCAACGTGGGTACTTTGCTGCGCAGCGCAGCGGCTTTCGGCTTTGATGCCGTGATTCTGGGCTCGGGCTGCGCATCTCCCTGGAGCGGCAAGACCCTGCGCGCTTCGATGGGTGCGGCAGCACGAATGCCCATCATCGAAACAGATGATCTGGTAGGCATGCTTGGCACGCTGCGGGAAAAAGGCGTGACCTGCCTGGCGGCAGCTTTGTACAATTCGCAGCCACTGAGTGCCGTTTCGGCAGAGCAGCCGGACGGTGTGTGTGTCGTCATTGGCAGCGAAGGCCAGGGCTTGACCCAGGAAACCATCGATGCTTGTGACAGTGCTGTGCGCATCCCTATGACGGACCGTGTCGAGAGCCTGAATGCAGGTATTGCAGGCAGCGTTCTGCTGTGGCAATTCCGCGGAGCAGGACTGTGACCGGCTCAGATACACCGCTGGAGTATCTGGCGGAATACGGCGCAATGCCGGAATCAGAGCCAACCTACGAGCCAGTGTTATACTGGCTGTGGATGGCACATTTGCTGGGACCGGGTAGCAGCCATGCTGGCACATTGCTGGATACCTATGGTTCTGCTTGCGCCTTGTGGGAAGACCGGGACACGGAACAATTTCGCAAGAATATTGGGTTGTCCGCCTGGAAACGCTGGAAAAAGCAGCCCACGACCCCGGCAGATTATGTCCCCTTGTGGGAGGAATGCCAGGACAGCGGGATTCAAATTCTCACGTTTGAGGATGCGGACTATCCGCTGGCTTTGTCTCGGATTCCGGACCCGCCGCTGGTACTGTACTGCACCGGAGATGTGCGCCACCTGAATACCCGCTACATGGTGGGTATGGTTGGCACACGCAAGCCCACATCCTATGGAATATCGGCGGCACAGGACATCGGCACAGCGCTGGCAGAAAGCGGCGCTGTAATCGTCAGTGGATTGGCGGACGGCCTGGACGGAGTCAGCCATCGCGCCGCCATCAAAGCCGGCGCACCCACCATCGGTGTACTGGGCGTTCCCATCAACAAAACATTTCCATCCACCAACACAGAGCTGCGCTGGAAGATGGAAGAAAACGGTACGGTAATCAGCGAGTACGCCCCCGGGGCAAACTGTGATTACCGAGTAACTTTTTTACAGCGCAACCGCATCATTGCCGCTTTGTCGATGGTGCTTGTTGTGTTGGAAGCACGCGAACACAGTGGTACAATGAGCACTGTGAACCACGCACAGCGGTATGGCCGGCCTGTTTATGCAGTGCCCGGAAGCATTTATTCGCCGCTTTCAATCGGGACCAACGCTTTGCTGAAATCCGGCAAGGCACGTATGGTTACCGGAGCAAACGATATTTTGGAGCAGATGGGCCTTGCACGGGATAATGTGCAGGAAAAGGCCCCTGCCCTTTGCGAAGCGCCGAAACCAGAATTAAGCCCAAACGCACGGAAAGTGCTGGGTTATATCGGTGCGCGCCCTGTCGGCCTGGAAGAGCTGACAGAAAAGACTGGCATGCCTATTGGGGCATTGCTGGTCGCCTTAACGAGTCTTGAACTGTCAGGCTGGATTTTATCCCAGCCGGGGCAGCGATATATTTTGAAGTGACCTCGAACCGCAATGGAAAAGAGAGGAACAATGTAAATGGCAAAATTAGTGATCGTGGAGTCGCCTGCAAAGGCAAAAACCATTGGAAAGTATTTGGGTAAGGATTATACCGTTACGGCCAGCATGGGCCATATCCGGGATTTGCCGGCATCCAAGCTGGGCATTGACGTGGAAAATAATTACGAGCCCCAGTATATCAATATCAAGGGCAAACAGAAGCTGATCAAAGAGTTGAAATCCGCCGCGAAAAAATCCGACGGCGTTCTGCTCGCAACTGACCCGGACCGCGAGGGAGAAGCAATCAGCTGGCATCTGGCAAATGTGCTGGGGCTGGACCCGACGGAATGTAACCGCGTGACCTTTGACGAAATCACCAAGAAGGGTGTCAAGGAAGGTATGTCCCATCCCCGTGCCATCTATCAGGATCTGGTAGATGCGCAGCAGGCGCGCCGCGTGCTGGACCGTCTGGTGGGCTATAAGCTCAGCCCGTTCTTGTGGCGCAAGATTCGCCGCGGTTTGTCGGCCGGTCGTGTGCAGAGCGTGGCCGTGCGTTTGATTGACGATCGGGAAAAAGAAATCGAAGCCTTTGTTCCGGAAGAATACTGGAACGTGGATGCAGCACTGTCCGCAGGCCGCAGCAAATTTACCGCACGCCTGCACAGCGATGTGGAAGGCAACAAGCTCCAGCCGAAGAGCGAAGCCGAAGCACGCGCAATCGAAGCCGGCCTGCAGGGCGCCCACTATGTGGTTTCTGAACTGAAAAAGGGCAAGCGCTCCAAGGCACCCACCCCGCCGTTTATCACCAGTACCTTGCAGCAGGAGGCCAGCCGCCGCCTTGGCTTTACGGCGACCCGTACCATGCGCGCCGCACAGACCCTGTACGAAGGCGTGGAAATTGCCGGACACGGCACGACTGGTTTGATTACCTATATGCGTACCGACAGCCTGCGCGTTTCAGATGAAGCTGTGGCAGCTGCCAAGGAATATATCACAGGCGCCTATGGCGATGCCTATGTGTGCAACTACAAGCGTACCTGGAAAACACGCAGCGCAACCAACGCACAGGATGCCCACGAAGCAATTCGTCCTTCTGTGCCCAGCCTGACTCCTGATGAGGTAGATAAGAGCATCAGCGGCGATACCGCAAAGCTGTATCGCATGATTTGGAGCCGCTTTATGGCCAGCCAGATGGCAGATTGCCAGATGGATACAGTTGGTGTTACGGTGACGGCCGGCAATTACCGTTTCCGTGCCAGCGGCTTTACCGTGACGTTTGACGGCTTTACCGTTTTGTACGAGGAAGCTACCGACGACAAGGAAAAGAAGGAAACCGCACTGCCGCCGTTGACCGAAGGCCAGGAGCTGAAGCTGGAAAAGCTGATGAGTGAGCAGAAGTTTACCCAGCCGCCGGCACGCTACACCGAAGCCAGCCTGATTCGTGCGCTGGAAGAAAACGGTATCGGCCGTCCTTCCACTTATGCGCCCATCATCACCACAATCATTGACCGCGGCTATGTGGAGCGCGAGGCGAAAAAGCTGAAGCCGACCTTGCTGGGTCGCACGGTGGACAGCCTGATGCTGGAACAGTTCCCCAATATTGTGGACGTGGATTTTTCCGCCGAAATGGAGAAAAACCTGGATAAGGTGGAAAACGGCAGCGAAAACTGGCGTGAAGTTGTGGATGACTTCTATAAGGAATTCGATGCCAGCCTGCAGGCTGCGGAAAAGGCCATGGAAGGCAAGAAAATCAAAGTGCCGGATGAGCCCAGCGGAGAAATCTGCGAACTGTGCGGCCGCCCGATGGTCATCAAGACCGGACGCTACGGCAAGTTCCTGGCTTGCTCCGGCTTCCCGGATTGCCGAAACGCAAAACGTCTGGTGAAAGATACCGGCGGTTTGTGCCCGCGCTGCGGCGGACGAATGCTGCAGCGTAAGAGCGCAAAGGGACGCATCTATTACGGCTGTGAAAATTACCCCAATTGTGAATTTATGACCTGGGATGAGCCTGTACCGACCAAGTGCGAAAAGTGCGGCGCAACCCTGTTCCGCAAGGGACAGAAGCTGTACTGCGCAAAGGAAGGCTGCGGCTTTGAAATGCCCGTACCGAAAGGCGGAAACAATCAATGAGTGAATATAAAGTAACGGTCCTGGGCGCCGGTCTGGCAGGCAGCGAAGCTGCTTTGTGGCTGGCGTCGCAGGGCGTGCAGGTGACCCTGTATGAGCAAAAGCCCGTGCGCTTTTCCTGTGCACATACCGCAGAAGGCTTCGCGGAGCTGATTTGCTCCAACAGCCTGAAGGCAGAGCGTCTGGATTCTGCATCCGGCCTGCTCAAGGCAGAAATGCGCTTGATGGGCAGCCGCCTGCTGGAAGCAGCCGAAACGGCTCGTGTAGCGGCTGGCGGTGCGCTGGCGGTGGACCGCGATTTGTTCAGCGCCGAAGTGACTCGTATGGTGGAGGCGGAGCCGAACATCACGGTCATTCGTGAGCCTGTGGAGTCTATCCCGGAAGATGCCCCTATTCTGGTGGCAACCGGACCTTTGACCGACGGTAAGCTGGCAGATGCCATTGCAGAACTGACCGGCGATGCACGGCTGAACTTCTATGATGCTGTGGCACCCATCGTTACGGCAGAAAGCCTGAACTACGATAAGGTGTTTGCTGCATCCCGCTATGACCGTGGCGAGGCCGACTATCTGAACTGCCCGTTTAATAAGGCAGAGTACGAAGCCTTCCATGCAGAATTGGTCAACGCAGAGCGTGCTCCGCTGCACGACTTTGACCAGCCGGATGCCAGCAAAAAGGACGGCGGCCTGACTGTGTACGAAGGCTGCATGCCCATTGAGGTTATGGCAGGCCGCGGCGCAGATACCATGCGCTATGGCCCGCTGCGCCCGGTCGGCTTGAAAGACCCCAACACCGGACATCGCCCCTGGGCAAACGTGCAGCTGCGTGCCGAAAATCAGGAGCGCACCCTGTACAACATCGTCGGTTTCCAGACTAACCTGAAATTCGGCGAGCAGAAGCGTGTGTTCTCTATGATTCCGGGTTTGGAAAATGCAGAGTTTGTGCGTTACGGCGTCATGCACCGCAATACGTTTTTGAACAGTCCGCAGGTGCTTTTGGACAGCCTGAACCTGCGTGAGCATCCCAATGTGTTCTTTGCCGGACAGATTACAGGCTTTGAAGGCTATATGGAAAGTGCAGCCTGCGGCCTTTTGGCAGCACGCAGCCTGTATGCTAAGCTGACCGGCAAGACATGGACAGCACCCCCGAACGATACCATGTGCGGTGCACTGGTACGCTATATTACAAGCCCCAACAAGGATTTCCAGCCGATGGGCGCCAATATGGGTATCCTGCCCCCGCTGGAAAACCGTCCGCGCGATAAGCGTGAGCGTTATATGGCTGTGGCAAACCGTGCCGTGGCTAGTTTTGAAACCTGGGAGAAGGCTCGTAAAAACGGCTGATCCCACCGGAAGGGAGTAAAGCATATGAAAATTCTGTTGGATATGATGGGCGGCGACAATGCTCCGCTGGCTCCGCTGGAAGGTGCAGCACAGGCCGTGAAAGAATACGGCGTGGAAATCGTAGGTCTGGGCGATGAACCCACCTTGCGCGCTCTGGCAAAAGAAAAGAATATTTCCCTGGACGGTATCACGCTGGTACATTGCAGCGAGAACATTGATATGCACGACGAACCTGCCCTGGCAATCCGCCGCAAGAAGGATTCCCCCATGGTCGTCGGCATGAATATGCTGAAAAATGGCGAAGGCGATTCCTTTGTTTCTGCCGGCAGCACCGGTGCTTTGCACGTTGGCGCAAGCCTGATCCTGCGCACGCTGAAAGGTATCAAGCGCCCGGCACTGGCAAGCCTGGTGCCCAGCCGTGATAAGCAGTACCTGCTGGTGGACTGCGGCGCAAATGCGGAGTGCCGCCCTGATATGCTGGCAGCCTTTGGCGTTATGGGCAGCTGCTACATGAACAAGGTACAGGGTGTTGCAGACCCCATCGTGGGTCTGGCAAACAATGGCGCAGAAGATTCCAAGGGACCGGTTTTGTATCAGGAAGCAAACAAGCTGCTGCGCCACACGCCCGGTATCCACTTTATGGGCAATATCGAGCCGCGGGATGTGCCGATGGGCAAGGCAGACGTTGTGGTTTGCGATGGCTTTACCGGCAATGTGATCCTGAAGCTGACCGAAGGCATGGCCAAGATGATCATCAGTATGCTGAAAGATGCGTTCAAGCGCACGCCCGGCGGTCTGGTAGCAGCACTGCTGCTGAAAAAGGACCTGATGAGCCTGAAAAAGAAGATGGACTCTGAGGAAGTTGGCGGTGCGCCGCTGCTGGGCGCAAAGTGCCCTGTGATTAAGGCGCACGGTTCTTCCAGCGCAAAGGCAATCAAGAACGCTATTCGTCAGGCAAAGACCTGTGTGGAAAATGATTTGTGCGGAACCATGCAGGCAGCACTGGACGAAATGCAGGCCAGCCAGAACCAGCCCACGGAAAACAATGTTGCGGAGAACAAAGAATAAGAGGAGCGAAACATGAGTCATCCTTTGGAAAAGATCGTTGGTTATCAATTCAAAAATCCGGAACTTCTGCTGACGGCGCTGACCCATACCAGCTACGCCAACGAAAGCCGTACGCCTGTGCGACACAACGAACGGCTGGAGTTTCTGGGCGACAGCGTACTGGAACTGGTCAGTGCAGATTATCTGTTCCATGCATTTGACCGCCCGGAAGGTGATTTGACCCGCACCCGTGCCAGCCTGGTCAGCGAAGATGCACTGTTCCAGTTTGCGCAGGAAATCCATCTGGGCGATTATCTGCGCTTGGGCAAAGGCGAAGAGCGTTGCGGCGGCCGTACGCGTCCCAGCGTGGTATCGGATGCATTTGAAGCACTGATCGCTGCGCTGTATCTGGACGGCGGCATGGAAGTGGCAAAAAACTTCATTCTGGCCTTTCTTACTGAGGGCAAGCACGCCGAGGACGATTACAAGACTCGCCTGCAGGAAGTGGTACAGGCAAACCCGGAAGAAAAGCTGCGTTATGTGCTGGAAGGCGAAACCGGCCCCGACCATGACAAACGCTTTGTGGTTGGCGTGTACCTGAATTCCAACCGGGTTGCCACCGGCGAAGGCCGCAGCAAGAAAGCTGCTGAACAGCACGCAGCCCGCGAAGCGCTGAAGCTGATGGGCCTTGTACAGGAAGCATAAAAAAGAGGAAGCTATGGTACTGAAAGAACTTGAAATCCAGGGCTTTAAGAGTTTTCCGGACAAAATCAAGATCGCTGTGGGCCAGGGAATCACTGGCGTTGTAGGCCCGAACGGCTCCGGCAAAAGTAATATTTCCGATGCAATCCGCTGGGTTTTGGGCGAGACCAGCTCCAAGCAGCTGCGTGGTGCCGGTAAAATGGAAGACGTCATTTTCGGCGGTACCCAGATGCGTGGTGCAATGGGCTTTGCCAGCGTAAAACTGACGCTGGATAACCAGGACCGTATGCTGGATGTGGATGCAGATGATGTGACCATTGCCCGCAAATATTACCGCAGCGGCGACAGCGAATACAGCATCAACGGACAGCACTGCCGCTTGAAGGACGTGTACGAGCTGCTTTTGGATACGGGTCTGGGCCGCGATGGCTATTCCGTTATCGGCCAGGGACGTATTGCCGAAATCGTGGGCGCAAAAAGCAGCGAACGCCGCGAAATCTTTGAGGAGGCTTCCGGCATTGCCAAGTACCGCTACCGCAGAAACGAAGCGGAACGGCGGCTGCATTCGGCGGAGGAAAACCTGGAACGCCTGCGTGATATTCTGGGCGAACTGGAAAGCCGCGTTGCACCTCTGGAAAAAGAGAGCGCCAAGGCAGAAAAGTTTTTGGAGCTGAGCGCGCAGCGCAAAGGCCTGGAAGTAACCTTGTGGGTAGACGGTGTACACCGCGCCAAAGATACCGTTCGGGAACAGCAGCATAAATACGAGACCGCTGCGGCAGATTATGATCGCCTGGATGGGGCGAACCGTGCCGCAGAGGCAGAGGCTGAGGAGATCCGCACCCAGGCGCAGCGCTTGACTATGGAAATCGAGCGCCTGAACGGGGATATCCGCAGCATCACCGAGCAGATGGGCAGCAGCGCCAGCCGCATTGCGGTTTTGGAAAACGACATTGCCCATAACGAGCGCTCGGCTTGTGAGCTGGAAGACGAAATCGTTCGCGGCGAGGAAAGCCGCGAAAACCTGCACATCGAAATCGGCGGTCACGAGGATGCCATCCGTGCGATCGAAAAGGAAATCGAAGCGCTGAATGCAGAAATCATCCGCTCCGAAGGCACGTTGGACCAGATCCAAAAGGACAACCTGGCATCCGGTGAGCGCAGAGGTGCCGTAACAGCGGCACTTGCACGCATGACGGATCAGCAGACGGCCTGCCGCGTGGCGGCGGCCGCAGCGCAGTCCGCCGAAGCCGCAGCACAGGAGCGCCTGACCCATGCAAGCGATGAGCGCAGCATGAAGCAGACCGATTTGAAAAAGATGCAGGAAGACTACGACGACACCCTCGTCTATCTTCAGAAAATCAAAGAGGAAAAGGATCAGCTGGAAAACGTCCGCACCGGCGTGCACATGAAGCTGGATGCTCGCAAAAAGAGCCTGAATGATGCAGACGAAGCAGAACAGCGCATTGACCGCGAAATGGATGCCGCCGAACAGCGGATTCAGGTGCTGCGTGATTTGGAAAAGAACATGGACGGCTACCAGCAGTCGGTGAAAAGCGTGATGCGTGCCGCAGAGGCACACCGCCTGCGCGGCATTGTTGGTCCGGTATCCAGCATTTTGTCGGTAGAACAAGGCTATGAAATGGCCATTGAAACCGCGCTGGGTGCTGCACTGCAAAACGTGGTTGTGGAAGGCGAATCTGCCGCCAAAGCAGCAATTGCTTTCCTGCGGGATACCCACGGCGGCCGAGCAACGTTTTTGCCGCTGGATACAATCCAGCCTGGCAGCTTCCGCGGCAATTTGACCGGCACGGCACAGCTGGCAAGCGAACTGGTTCGCTGTGAACCGCGCTATCAGAAAGTGGTGCAGTATTTGCTGGGCCGCATCGTTGTGGTGGATGACATCAACGAAGCATCGATCGTGGCACGTCAGCTGGGCTATCATAATAAGGTCGTTACGGTAGACGGTCAGGTGGTCAATGCTGGCGGTAGCTTTACCGGTGGTAGTATGGCACGCTCGGCCGGACTGTTTACCCGCAAGCACGAGATCGATGAGCTGAAAGCAAAGGTCGTTGCTTTGCAGAAGAAACAGCAGCAGGCTCAGGAGAACACCGACCAGTGGAAGGCACAGGTGGACGCTTTGAAAGCGGACCTGGTCGCTACGGAAAGTGAAATCATCACGCTGGGCAACGATATTGTCCGCGCAGAGACCGAAGAAGGTCAGCTGAAAATACATCTGAACCAGCTGAATGGCGCGGTAGAAATTCTGTCCGGCGAAATCGAAACCCTGCAAAAGCAGATCGCAGAGAACCAGCAGATCAGTGCAAGCAAAACGGAAGAAGCAGCACGCCTGACCGCTGAGATCACCAAACTGAGCGCAGAACTGGACAGCATCAGCGAGGGAGACGACAGCTTTTTGCAGACCCGAAGCCGCATGGCGGATGAACTGGGCGAAAAGCGTCTGAAAAAGCTGGAAAAGGAAAAGGACGTGGAAGCACACCGCACCGCTATCGAGAGCCTGCGCGGACGCAATGCCGAAACGAAGGACCGCAAGGCGGATCTGGAAAAGAGCATCAACGCACTGCGCCAGTCCAGCCAGACCTTGCGCCAACAGATCGAAGACATCCGCGCCGAAAAGAGCGAATCGGATGCGCTGATTCGGGAAAAAGAAGCTGCGATTCGTACTGCAACGCAGAACCGTCTGGAAAAGGATGCTGCCGAAACCAAAGCCAACCAGCGTGCACGTGAAACAGCCGATGAGCGCGAGCGCATGAGCCAGGAGATGGCGCGCCTTGCAGAACGCAAAGCAGCGGCAGAAGCCGAATATGACCAGACCATCAGCAAGCTGTGGGAGGAATATCAGCTCTCTGTCTCTGAGGCAGAAAAACTGTGTGTTCCGTTTGACAATGTTTCGGTCCTGCGGGCACAGGTGGCAGACCTGCGCAGCAAGATCCGAAATCTGGGCCATGTAAATGTGGGCGCCGTGGAAGAATATAAAGAAGTGCGCCAGCGATATGACACGCTGAACACGCAGGTGCAGGATGTGGAAAAGAGCAAAGCGGAGCTGAACCGTATGATCAGCGAGCTTTCCGCAGAAATGCGCAGCATCTTTACAGAGAACTTCCATACCATTAACGAAAACTTCGGCCGCATTTTTAAGGAACTGTTTGGCGGCGGCAATGCTTCGCTGTCGCTGGAGGATACACCCGATGTGCTGGAGGCTGGCATCGATATTCAGGTTGCACCTCCGGGCAAGGTAATCAAGAACCTGAGCGCGCTGTCTGGTGGTGAACAGGCCCTGGTGGCTATCAGCATTTACTTTGCAATTTTGGCTGTGAACCCGGCACCGTTCTGTATCCTGGACGAGATCGAGGCTGCACTGGACGATGCAAACGTGGTACGCTACGCACAGTATCTGCGCCGCATTTCGGATAAGACCCAGTTCATCGTCATTACGCACCGCCGCGGCACGATGGAAGCCGCAGATGTGCTGTACGGTGTCACGATGCAGGAGGATGGCGTGTCCAAACTGCTGCGTCTGGATTTGGAAAATGTGGACGCTTCTCTGGTTTCCTGATCGAAAGGAGAATAAACATGGGATTTTTCGGCAAAAAGAAAATCAAGGACGGTTTGTCTAAGAGCCGTGTGGGCTTCTGGGGCAACATCGCCAATACACTGCTGGGCAGCGAAATTGATGATGATCTGTATGAAGATCTGGAAGAACAGCTGGTTCTGGCCGACACCGGTGCCGATGTGGCCATGCAGCTGGTGGACGATTTGCGCGACCGCGTGAAAAAGAACCACCTGCGCACCGGCCCCCAGGCTTTAGCAGAACTGAAAGCTCTGGTGGCTGAGCAGCTGACTTGCGAAGCAGAGATGGATCTGTCCGGCAAGCCTGCCGTGATTCTGGTCATCGGCGTCAACGGTGTGGGCAAAACCACTTCCATCGCCAAGTTGGCAAATTACTATAAGGCACAGGGCAAGCAGGTGATGCTGGCGGCAGGTGATACCTTCCGTGCAGCAGCCGGCGAACAGCTGGATATCTGGGCAGACCGTATTGGTGTGCCCATCGTGCGCGGCGCAGACGGCGCGGATCCGGCAGCTGTGATTTTTGATGCGGTGCAGTCCGCAGCCGCAAAGGGTGTAGATTTGGTTATCTGCGATACCGCAGGCCGCCTGCACAACAAGAAGAACCTGATGGATGAGCTGGGCAAAATCAGCCGCAGCGTGACAAAGGCTGCGCCCGATGCCAGCGTGGAAACGCTGCTGGTGCTGGATGCCATCACAGGTCAGAACGCAATCCGTCAGGCACAGGAGTTTATTGCAGCCGCAGGTGCTACCGGCGTGATTCTGACCAAACTGGACGGCACGGCCAAGGGTGGCTGCGTGGTTGCAGTCAAGCAGAAGCTGGGCCTGCCTGTACGCTTTGTGGGTGTGGGCGAAGGCATGGAAGATTTGCTGCCGTTTTCCGCAGAAGAATTTGCAGAAGGCCTGCTGGGCAAGGAGGAGTAAAGCATGGAAATTTGTGCAGCAACCAACAACGCCGGCAAGCTGAAGGAACTGCGCCGTATTCTGGAGGCACAAGGCCACACCGTGCGCAGCTTGAAAGAGCTTTCGGTGGAGATTGATCCGGAAGAAACCGGCTTGACCTTTGCGGAAAATGCTAAAATTAAGGCGGAAGCCTTTTGCAAGGCAACGGGTCTGCCCACCATCGCGGACGATTCCGGCTTGTGTGTGGATGCCCTGAACGGCGAACCGGGTGTGTTCAGCGCTCGTTACTGCGGACACCACGGCGACGATGAGGCCAATAACGTGAAGCTGCTGGAAAACATGAAAGACGTTCCGGCAGCAGAGCGCAGCGCAAAGTTCGTTTCTGTTGTGTGCATGCAGATGCCGGATGGCCGCAGCCTGCTGTGCACCGGCGAATGTCCGGGCAGCATTGCAACTGAAGAACTCCCCGGAGATTACGGCTTTGGCTATGATCCGCTGTTCATTCCCGCTTTGTGCGGACTGGCAGACGGCACTACACGCCCCAACACCGAAATGCGCAGCTATGCGCAGCTGACCCCGGACGAAAAGGACGCTGTCAGCCATCGCGGCCGTGCAATGGAAAAGCTGGCACAGGAGATGCCGAATTTTCTGAAATAATAAATTTTTTCCACATGAAATGAATCCCGGGTGGAAAACGTATAGAATAAATAGAATAAGAAGTAAAACAATTTGTTTTGAAAGAGAAAGGACAAAATTTATGCTGACAAGCAAACAGCGTGCAACCCTGCGTGGCAAGGCAAACACTATGGACCCTGTATTCCAGATCGGTAAGGGTGAAATCGACGAGGCTGTGATTCAGGCTGTGGACGACTGCCTGGCAGCGCGTGAGCTGATTAAGCTGAAGATCCTGAACAACAGCATGTACTCTGCCCGTGAGGCCAGCGAGATCCTGTGCGAGGCTTGCGGCGCAGACGGCGTTCAGGTCATTGGTTCCAAGTTCGTACTGTACCGTCAGAAGAAAAAGGACAGCCAGTACGCAGATCTGCTGAAATGAGAATTCTTTTGTACGGAGGCACCTTTGATCCGCCCCATAACGGTCACCTGCACAATTTAAGTTTGGCGGCAGCAAAGGTAAAACCCGATCAAGTCATCGTGATGCCGGCAGGTATTCCGCCCCATAAAATCGGTTTTGGCACTCCGGCGGCATTGCGCATGGAAATGTGCTGCTGCTTTCGGGCGCTGGCAGGCAGTGCAAATATTCCGGCGTTGGAAATCAGCGATTGGGAAATCGGCCAGGCACAGCGCGGTATCAAGAATTATTCTGACACCACGATTTCCATGCTGGTGGAAAAATACCCGGGTGCACAGCTGTATATGGCCGTGGGCAGTGATATGCTGCTGAGTTTTGATCGGTGGTATCGCTGGGAGCATCTGCTGCAAAATTGTACATTGGTAGCCGTCAGTCGGGAATGTGCGGACAGGGAGGCACTGCAGGAAAAGGCCAGGCAGCTGGACCCCACCGGTACACATATTCTGTTTGCAGATGGAGCTGCGCTGCCGATGGCAAGCAGCCAGCTGCGAGATTTGATGCAAAAAGGTGAAGATTGTACAGCGGCTTTGCCGGAAACTGTACAGGCGGTCATTGACAGAGAGGGGTTGTATCGATCATGGCAGAATCAACGCTGACGATAGCGCAGGCACAGGCATTGGCCAAAAGCCGATTGAGCGCAAAACGCTATCAGCACACAGAAAATGTAAAAAATTTGGCGGTAGAACTGGCCGAAATCCACGGCGAAGATGTGGAAAAGGCGGCGCTGGCAGCCTGGCTGCACGATACTGCGAAGGAAATGCCCAAAGAGCAGTTGTTGCAGATATTGCAGGATAATGCTATAATCAAAAATAATCCTGCGCTCAGGCCGGAGCCGGTATGGCATGGGATTTGTGCGGAAATCCTGGCGCGTACCCAGTGGGGCGTAACGGATCAGGAAGTTTTGGACGCGGTGGAATGTCACACAACGGGACGTCCCAACATGACCAAACTGGATAAAATTTTGTTTTTGGCAGATATGACCAGTGCAGAGCGCAGTTGGCCTGGTGTGGAGGAGCTGCGTGCACTGGCAAAAAAAGATCTGGATGCGGCAATGCTGCAGGCTTTGGAGCAAACGATCTCCTTTGTAAAAGAAGGCGGAAAGGCAATCGACCCCATGTCTATCGCAGCATACGAGGATTTGAAAAAAGGTACAGAAGGGAAAACGACAAATGAGCGAACAGCGTCATATTCGTACGAACCACAGTACAACGAACAGCGGAAATGCCCGCAAGATTAACCGCAGTGACAATCATCGATCGGCCCAGCCGCAGCAGCCTGTCCATCGCAGCAGCAACGGTACAGGCAACGGGCGCAAGCGCAAACCCAAGAAAAAGAAGATGCGCTGGTGGGTGCCGCTGCTGGTAGTGGTCTGCATTTTGGGCGTTGGTGTCGGTACAGTGCTGGGTTATGTAAATCATATCTTGAGTTCTATTGCACCGCCGGAAGATGCCCATACGCTGGAAGAAGAAATTCAGACGGCACCCGAATATAAGGGCGATGTGGTCAATATTCTGGTCTGTGGCATCGACTACGAAGAAGGTCGAACGTACGGCGATAAGCAGTCCAACGACGGCATGACCGATATGATCATGTATGTCAACTACGATCTGAAAAACGGCAAAATGAATATGCTGCAGATCCCCCGTAACACTCTGGTGGGCTTTAAGGTTACCTGCGATGATACTACGGGTAAGACCTATAAGGCATCCAACGGACAGATCAACTCCATTGCGCTTTCCAATGAGGAAGGCATCGCAGCACTGGCTGACGTGATTGCAAACAACTACAAGCTGCCGGTGGACTACTATGCAACCATCGATATGGAAGCACTGGTCAAGATGGTGGACCATTTTGGCGGTCTGGATGTTTATGTGCCTCAGGATATCAAGGACGGCAAGGGCAGCATACTGAAGCAGGGCAAACGCCATTTGGACGGTGCAACGGTGGAATACCTGGTGCGTCAGCGCCATGCGTATGCCAACGGTGACCTGGGCCGCCTGAATACCCAGCGCTATTTCTACGCTGCACTGTTCCAGCGTGTGCGTACTGCAACCCTGGGCGATATTATCAAGCTGATGCCCGTTGTACAGAATTATGTGACGACCAATGTTCCGGCAAAGGATCTGGTATCGCTGGCATACAGCTTCCTGTCCATTGATTCGGCAGATATCATGGTAGCGCAGACCCCTGTATGCAGCGGCGCGCTCTTTGCACCGAAACCGGAAAAGAACTTCAAGGGTCACTCGGTTCTGGTTCCGGCACGACAGGAAATTGCAGACCTGCTGAATCAGTATTATCGCGTTTACACGGGCGAAGTTCCGGCAGATCAGCTGAACTTTATGGATTCCCACCCGCACAATGATGCCGCTACGCCGGCCAATGTGCAGTTCATGGGTCAGCTGGACAACCAGGCAAATGAAGCTGGTGCACAGTAAATGTTAAACCGCAGTACAGGCTGCTTCTGGCAGCCTGTTTACTGCTTTTCATTAAAGGAGAAAGTATGGAAAAGAATCTGGATTCCCGTGAGATGGCCGTTGCCATCGCAAAGGTCCTGGACGACAATAAGGCACAGGACGTGAAGGTCCTGAAGGTAGAGGACGTGACGGTTCTGACCGATTATTTCGTCATCGCATCCGGTACGTCTACCACCCACGCTGCTTCTCTGGCAGACGAAGTGGAGTTCCAGCTGCAGAAGAATTATGAGCTGACCCCCATTTCCAGCGAAGGCTACGATACCAAGAACTGGGTACTGCTGGATTACGGCAACGTGATCGTGCATGTGTTTGTTCCGGGTACTCGTGATTTCTACGATCTGGAGCACCTGTGGGCAGACGGCGAACCCGTTGATCTGTCGGATTTGATTACCGGTGAGGACTAAAACTCAGACCCGGTTCAAAGACATATTCGAATGTTGGAGTGAGAAGAAAGATGAAGTATGATTACCGCGCCGTCGAGGCAAAATGGCAGTGTGTGTGGAATAAGGAAAAAACCTTCCACGCAGAAATCGACCATTCCAAACCCAAGTTCTATGCACTGGTAGAGTTCCCGTATCCTTCTGCAGCTGGTCTGCACGTAGGCCATCCCCGCAGCTACACCGCACTGGACGTAGTTGCACGTAAGCGCCGCCTGCAGGGCTACAATGTTCTGTATCCCATGGGCTGGGACGCTTTCGGCTTGCCTACTGAAAACTTCGCAATGAAGAACCACATCCATCCCGAAATCGTTACCGCAAACAATGTGGCACGTTTCAAGTCCCAGCTGCAGAGCCTGGGCCTGTCTTTTGACTGGGACCGTGAGGTGAACACCACCGATCCCAGCTACTACAAGTGGACCCAGTGGATCTTTATCCAGATGTTCAAGAAGGGTCTGGCTTACAAGAAGGAAATGAACGTCAACTACTGCACCGGCTGCAAGGTCGTTCTGGCAAACGAAGAAGTTGTCAACGGCGTGTGCGAGCGCTGCGGCAGCCCTGTCATTCACAAGACCAAGAGCCAGTGGATGCTGAAAATCACCGAGTACGCAGACCGCCTGATCGACGATCTGGACGACGTGAATTTCATCGACCGCGTTTCTGCTCAGCAGAAAAACTGGATCGGTCGCAGCTATGGTGCTGAGGTCAACTTCACTGCAACCACCGGTGAGACCATCACTGTTTATACCACCCGCTGCGATACGCTGTTCGGCGCAACCTACATGGTTCTGAGCCCGGAGCACGCACTGGTCAAGGGCTGGCTGGAAGCTGGCAAGCTGGCAAATGCAGAAGAAATCAAGGCTTACCAGGCAGCTGCTGCCCGCAAGTCTGACTTCGAGCGTACCGAGATGAACAAGGATAAGACCGGCGTTTGCCTGGACGGCGTTGCAGCCATCAACCCGGCAACCGGCAAGCAGATCCCCATCTTTATTTCTGACTACGTTCTGTCTACCTACGGCACCGGCGCAATCATGGCTGTGCCTGCACACGATACCCGTGACTGGGAGTTTGCTAAGAAGTTCGATCTGCCCATCATCGAGGTTGTGCAGGGCAACGAGCCTGCTGATCTGGATAAGGCAGCATTTACCGATGTTGCTACCGGTACCATGGTTAACTCCGGCTTCCTGACCGGCCTGTCTGTTAAGGACGCACAGGCTAAGATGATTGCATGGCTGGAAGAAAACAAGCTGGGCCACAGCCAGACCAACTTCAAGCTGCGTGACTGGGTGTTCAGCCGTCAGCGTTACTGGGGCGAGCCGATTCCCATGGTTTACTGTGAGAAGTGCGGCTGGCAGCCCATCCCGGAGGATCAGCTGCCGCTGAAACTGCCTGAAATCGAGGACTTCGAGCCTGGTGAAGGCGGCGAAAGCCCCCTGGCACGCCACACCGAGTGGGTGAACACCACCTGCCCCTGCTGTGGTGGTGCAGCAAAGCGCGAGACCGATACCATGCCTCAGTGGGCTGGTTCTTCCTGGTATTTCCTGCGCTACATGGATCCCCACAACGATAAGGAACTGGTCAGCGAAGAAGCTGTAAAGTACTGGGGTCCTGTGGACTGGTACAACGGCGGTATGGAGCATACCACCCTGCACCTGCTGTACAGCCGTTTCTGGCACAAGTTCCTGTATGATATTCATGCAGTACCTTACCGTGAGCCTTACGCAAAGCGTACCAGCCACGGCATGATTCTGGGTCTGAACCCCCACAGCTTCGTGAACCTGTCTGCGGAAGAGCAGCAGAAGCTCATTGCCGAGCATGGCAGCGAAGAAGCAGCCAAGGCATGGCTGAAGGAAAAGTACGGCGAAATGTCTACGCACCCGGTTGTTAAGATGTCCAAGAGCCTGGGCAACGTTGTCAACCCGGACGAGATTGTGGAGAAGTACGGCGCTGATACCATGCGTCTGTATGAGATGTTCATGGGCGACTTTGAACAGGCTGCACCCTGGCAGACTTCTGCAATCGCAGGCTGCAAGCGCTTCCTGGATCGTGTATGGAACCTGGGCGAAAAGGTTGTTGCAGGCGAAGGCTACCGTCGCGAGGTAGAGACTCTGATGCACCAGACCATCCGCAAGGTGGACGAAGACATCGAAGCTCTGAAGATGAACACCGCAATCGCACAGCTGATGACCCTGGTCAACAAGCTGTATGATCTGGGCGGCGTTACCAAGGCTGAGCTGGAAACCCTGCTGAAGCTGCTGAACCCGTTCGTTCCTCACCTGACCGAGGAAATGTGGGAGCAGCTGGGCCACAGCCATGACGATCAGCTGGCATTTGCACCCTGGCCTGTTTACGAAGAGGCTAAGTGCAAGGAAGCTACTGTGGAAATCGCTGTGCAGGTCAACGGCAAGGTGAAGGCACGCCTGTCTGTGGATGCAGACATCGCTGCTGCGGACGCAATTGCAGCGGCAAAGGCTGAGCCGGAAGTTGCAGCCGCAATTGCAGGCAAGACCATTGCAAAGGAAATCTACGTCAAGGGCCGTCTGGTGAATATTGCAGTCAAGGGCTAAAGAAAAAAGCAAAATTTGCCGACGAAAAAATAGAAATATTCCGTGAACATTTCGTGGAAAGGTGTTGACAGAACCGCGATGACACGGTATAATATTTATCGTTGATTACCATGTAACAACGAAATTCCTGCCTCAAGGGAGGGAATAAAATGTCGGAAATTCGTGTTAAAGAGGGCGAATCGCTGGAAAGCGCACTGCGTCGCTTTAAGCGCAGCACTGCTCGCAGCGGCGTGCTGGCGGAGGTCCGTAAGCGTGAAGCTTACGAGAAGCCTTCTGTCAAGCGCAAGAAGAAGTCTGAAGCAGCCCGCAAGCGCAAGTACAAGTAATTTGTACTGACATAGCGTCTGCAAAGGCTTTGCAAAAAGCGTAGCCAGCGTGGGAGGATCCATTTGGGTCCTCCCACTTTTCTTTTACCGTAAAATACAGTATACTGCTTACAAGATCCTGCAAAGGAGGATTGCCATGCTGATTACACCTGAATATGTCTTTCAAGATGTTACCCATATCACCCCGGAATTTTTGGCGCAGAAGGGGATTTGTGCGCTGGTTCTGGACGTGGACAATACCATCGCCGATGACCGCAGCCTGACCGTTCCGCCGGAGATCACCCAGTGGTTAGATACCATGCGTGCAGCTGGAATTTCTCTGACGATTCTTTCTAACGGTGCCAAGCCGCGCGTAAAGCCTTTCGCGGAATCGCTGGGCCTGCAGTGGGTATCCCGCTCGGCAAAACCGCTGCCCATCGGCATGGCAATTGCACGCAAGCGTGTTGGCGTGCGCCGCAATGAGATGGCTATGGTAGGCGACCAGCTGTTCACCGATCGTCTGGTAGCTGCATTGTATGGCGTGCCTGCGCTGGTGGTGATTCCGCGCGGTGGAGATCTGAATAAATACGTGCGTTTTAAGCGGAAACTGGAAAAACGCTTTTGGATGAAATACTACCGGAAGGGAGGCAAAACCCTGTGAGTGAGATCATTCGGTTTGGCACAGCCGGTACAAGCGACAGCTTTTCCGCGATGGGCTATAAAACCAGCATGGATGTGCCGGAATACACAGCACGCATGGGGCTGAATGCCTTTGAATACCAGTGTGGCCGTGGAGTACGGCTTGGTCTGGACAAAGCCGCGAAAATGGCGCTTTTGGCTCAGCAGAAGGATATTCTGTTTAGCGTACACGCTCCGTACTATATCAGCATGTCCAGCATGGAAGAGGAAAAGCGCCTGAACAGTATCGACTATATCCTCCAAAGCTGTGCACTGGTGAAAGCTTTGGGCGGCAAGCGCGTGATTTTCCATTCCGGTAGCTGCGGCAAGCAGAGCCGGGAAACTGCACTGGAAAAGGCAATGGACACCATGCGCCGCACGGTGGAAGCTTGTGATGCAGCTGGCTTTGGGGATTTGACCCTTTGTCCGGAAACTATGGGCAAAATCGGCCAGCTGGGAACTTTGGATGAGGTACTGGCACTGTGCAGTGTGGATAAACGAATCACTCCCTGCATCGACTTCGGTCATCTGAATGCTCGCACACTGGGCGGCATCCAGACCAAACAGGACTATGCGGATATTCTGGATCGTATGGGCGAAGCACTGGGCGATGAGCGTGCCCAAAAGTTCCATGTGCATTTTTCCCGCATTGAATTTACAAACGGCGGCGAAAAGCGTCACTGGACCTTTGCCGAAACACAGTTTGGCCCGGAACCGGCTCCGCTGATGGAGCTGTTTGCGGAGCGTAAACTGTCTCCCGTGGTTATTTGTGAAAGCGCCGGTACCCAGGCAGAGGACGCACAATGGATGCGTGCATGCTACGAATCGGCACTGGAATGACAATTTTTAGGTTATTATGCGTGTTTTTTTGCTTCTGCCCTTGCAATATGCTGCTATTTCGGGTAAAATAAAAACAGATATGCATAGGCATTGAATATTGAAATACAAACTTTATTGGAGGAATTCCGAATGATTTCTGCAGGCGAATTTCGTAACGGCGTAACTTTTGAGCAGGACGGCCAGGTTCTTCAGGTCGTTGAGTTCCAGCATGTTAAGCCTGGTAAGGGCGCAGCTTTCGTCCGTACCAAGACCAAGAACGTTATTACCGGTTCTGTGGTCGAAACCAGCTACAACCCTACTGCAAAGTTCCCCCGTGCAACCATCGACCGTCGTGAGATGAGCTACAGCTACGAGGACGGCGATCTGTACTACTTCATGGACAAGGAGACCTACGACCAGCAGCCCGTGAACAAGAGCGATGTTGGCGACAACTTCAAGTTCTGCAAGGAAGGCGACATGTGCAAGATCATGTCCTACAAGGGCAAGGTCTTCGGCGTTGAGATCCCCACTTTCGTTGAGCTGGAAGTCACCGCTACTGAGCCTGGCTTCAAGGGCAACACTGCTACCAACACTCTGAAGCCCGCTACTCTGGAGACTGGTGCAGAGCTGCGCGTGCCCCTGTTCATCAACGAGGGCGACAAGATCCGCATCGATACCCGCACCGGCGAGTATATGGAGCGCGTCTAATTTAATCCTGCCGCAAGGCCGGACTGCGGCGTTGACCGCAGTCCGGCCTTTTTAATTAACATTTATTCAGATGCCGGCATTGCCGGAAGGAGCGTAACTATGAATCTGACTGAAAAAGCTGCATACCTGAAGGGTCTGGCCGATGGTCTGGGTCTGGCGGATTCCAGCCAGGATAAGGTGCTGAAGGTTGTTATCGACATGCTGGGTGATCTGTCTGAGGCTGTGGAAGGCCTGGACGGCGAGATGGAAGCTGTCTGCGAAGAGCTGGACGAGATCGAAGAAGACCTGTACAGCGATGATGACGATGACGACGACTTCGAGTACGAAGACGACGAAGACGAGGATGAAGGCGAATACGAAGATGCTGAGGTCGAGTATGAGCTGACCTGCCCCAAGTGCGGTGCTACCGTAGTGGTCGACGAGGACACTCTGTTCAATCAGCAGGTGTACTGCGGCCAGTGCCATGAGCCCATCTCTGTCGAAGTTGTTGACGAAGACGCTGACGAAGAGTAATCTTTGTATAAAGAAAAGCCGTGAGCAATGCTCACGGCTTTTTTGTTTCGTTCGTTATGCGTTTGCTGCGCCGCCGATGGCTTTTTCCAACCAAATGCTGCCAATATCCAGCGCGTTGAAAAGGCCTACCTTGTTGGTCTGGCGCATGATGCGCTCAGCCAGCGGCTTCTTGGTATCGGTAGAAAGCAGGATCAGGTGGATCTTATCGGCAATTTCCTGACCGTTTTCAACCTTAGTGGTCATTTCCTGAAGATACAGAATATAGGGATCGGTCATGTTGCCATAATAAATCTCATTGCCGCAGCGAACCAGCGGCTTGCCCTTGTAGGTCAGTTTAGGTGTGTATGCCATATATCAATGCCTCCTTGCAATTATACATTTTACTCGTTCCAGTATATCATAAAACGCAATATCATACAATCGCAAATCTGGTCGGAAGAATCGTATGAATATTTTGAAGATACCGTGAAATACATACACGAGATGCGTTGTTTGTGTTATACTGATAGAAGTGGATTTTATCGCTTGTACTTTCCGTGCAAGCTTTTCTATAAATAACGATGAGGATAGGGCAGCTTTTGCTGCTGATGATAGAGGAGACCGCATTATGGCAGATTATCAGGAATTTCGTAAAAAATCCCGCCGCCGCCGCATGAAAAAGCGTATGCTGGCAGTGTGCGTGCTTGCTTTGGCACTGGGTGTTGTAGGTGGCAGCGCTTGGCTGGTTGTGTCTGGATTGGGCTTGCTCCATAAGAATGAGAATACAGACGCACAGGTCACACCGAATCAATCCGTAACGGAAAGCGCAAAGCCGGCTGCATCTGCAGCCAGTAAGAAGCTTCAACTGCAGCCGGTAACCGAAAATACAGACTGGAATACGGCGGCTTATGATGTGCGTACCCTGGATTATACGGTTCTGGGCCAGGATGACGGTACTACTGCGATGGATTATCGTCTGGTAGGCCAGCCTGCCTGTGGCCGTATCGAGACCAGCTATTATAACGGTGTGACCTTTATGGGCGACAGCCTGACCCAGGGCTTGGAACTGTACACAACAGGTTTGCCCAATGCATTTTACTGTGCCTACAAGGGTATTGGCCCCAATGCTGTGGTAAATGGTGCTACTTGCAAGCGTGCCGATGGTACACAGGAAGTTCCTCTGGAAGCGTTGGCAGCAATGGCTCCGGAAGCGATTTATGTGCTGTTTGGTACGAACACTTTGACGAATGCCAGCGACAGCGTGCAGCAGTCGTTCCTGGCTTATTACGATCAGATGATCGACTTGATCAAGCAGACCCGTCCGGGTATCAAGATTTATATGCAGTCCATTACGCCGGTGCGCCCGAACGTTGCGGCAGAAAAGCCCGGCCTGAACAACGCACGCTTGCAGCGCATCAACGACGAACTGGCAGCGCTTGCGCTGAAGAAGGATTGTTATTTCATCAACCTGTGGGAGCCTTTGGCGGATGCGGAAGGCAATCTGCGTGAAGAATATGCTGCGGGTGACGGAATCCATATGAACCCCACCGGCTATGCAGCCTGGGTGGAATACCTGCGTACCCATACCGCCTACACGCCCGGCGCACTGTACGAGATGGGCAGTGGCAGTTACTATATTCCTGCCTGATGATGAAATGAAGCAGCGATAAAGTATAAACAGAAAATGAGTGATGGCGGACTGTAACACAGGGGCTGCATCACTCATTTTTTTATAGGAAAAGCCTGCTGGCTTTTCCTGTTATGTGGTTTCGTGTTCTTAGCACGGCAAAAAGGAATTGTTTTTTAGCAGCAAGTGATTTATGGTAGAATAAAAGCAGAAAGTCTGTTCGATGAATCAAAATTTATCCAACAAGGCCTCTCAAAACCCTATATTTGCAATGGTTTTCGCCGTTTGCAACTTCACATTTCATGTATTTCCCCTTGCTTTTGCCCTTACGAGCCGAAACAAGGGAATTTTACTTTAAAACAATTCGGGTGTATTTTTTCGGAGGTAATAAGCGAAATACCCCCTTCGCACAAATATTCGATTTGTACTCTGGGAATTTCACCATTGTAACGGAAAAAGACTTATCGTAGCCCTTCCAAAAAGGAAAATGTCAGAGAAAAACTCCGGAAGCTCCAGCAGCAGGGCAAACAAAAACACTCTCGGAAAAAGTCCTTTGACCAAGAGAGGTAACTTGGGAAAAAACCGCCGTGCAGGTTGCAAACCATACACGGCGGATTACATATTATGTGCAGGAAATTGTACTTTATTGAAGTATGTATAGATAAATATCTTGATTTCCCCCATTTCGCATGGTACCATAAAAATAACATTATTAACAGCCCTTGGCGTGGAGGTGTGCAATGAACAACTAAGTATTTCATCTGTCGACATGGATTGCTTCGGACAAATCGGATTGTTACGAGGCAGCTTTGTTGTGCCGAATGAGATACCGGGTTTGTACACGATTGCCATCCTTCAGGAAGGGTTTACTGTATAAATTTCTGTGCTTGTTTTCGGCTTCGAAAACAGGCACATTTCTTATTTCGGCTAACAGGGTTAATGAGAACACAAACGATACGAACTAAGCTTAGGAAGCTAGAGACTTATGAAAAAAATAGCGTTACTTGTTTATCCCGAATTCAGCCTACAGGAAGTGATGAATCTTTCTCGCTTGTTTAGATGGGATTTTGATGTTTGTACTGAAGTTATTTCAACCAGCAGAGAGTCAATCAAAAGTGAAGAAGGTGTTACGGTCCTTCCTCAGAGAACGGTGGATGAGTTTACCCCAGAAGATTATTTGTGCCTTGTATTACCAGGATGCAGTGATTTTACGGAAGTATTTAGAGATCGAAAGATAAATGAATTTTTGAAGAGCTTTCAAGGTAATTCAAGTTTTCCAATTGGTGCAATCTGTGGTGGTCCAATCTTATTAGCACGTGCAGGCCTTTTAAAAGATAAGAAGTTTACTGCTTCTTTGTATATGGACTATTTTGATTTCTGTCCATTTTTAGAAAAGGACAATTATATTGCTGCGCCTGCTGTAGTTTCAGACAATATTGTAACAGCAGGAGGAAATAATTTTAACGGCTTTGCGGTGGCCATGGCGCATCTACTCGGGTTTGAGTGTCCGGATCGAATTCTTAGCGGGTATATGGATTCATGGGTACCAGACGATTACGAACAATATCTGCCCAGCGAAGCAGTAGATGAAATGAAAGATCTATTTTGTAACCTATGAGCTAACAAAATCCACTTTTATGTAATATAGTAGTAATAGGCGGCAGAGATTTTATCTCTGCCGCCTAAACTTGTGTGTAAATGATTTCTGCGTTTACGATCTCCATAGCACACGCCCGGATGTTA
>JAHHRK010000050.1 GCA_020025795.1 Faecalibacterium sp.
CCAAGTAAGTGAAAGAGGTTTTTTCTATGGTTCGTAACGATTTGCGCAATATCGCCATTATCGCCCACGTTGACCACGGCAAAACCACCCTGGTAGATGCCCTGCTGCGTCAGAGCGGTGCATTCCGCGATAACCAGGCTGTGGCAGACCGTGTGATGGACAGCGGCGACATCGAACGGGAACGTGGCATTACCATTCTTGCCAAGAACTGTTCCTGCAACTACAAGGGTGTCAAGATCAACATCGTTGATACCCCGGGCCACGCCGACTTCGGCGGTGAGGTCGAGCGTGTTCTGAAGATGGTCAACGGTGTTCTGCTGCTGGTTGACGCTGCAGAAGGCTGCATGCCCCAGACCCGTTTTGTTCTGCAGAAGGCTCTGCAGCAGAACCTGGGCCTGATCGTGGCTATCAACAAGATCGACCGTCCCGACGCACGTATCAAGGAAGTCATTGATGAAGTCCTGTACCTGCTGATGGACCTGGGCGCAAGCGACGAGCAGCTGGATTGCCCCATGCTGTTCTGCTGCGGCCGTGACGGCACCGCAAGCCTGGACCCCGATGTGCCCGGCACCGACCTGATCCCCATGTACGAGACTATCCTGAACACCATCCAGCCGCCCGAAGGCGATCCGGATGCTCCGTTCCAGATGCTGTGCTCCAGCGTTGACTACAACGATTTCGTTGGCCGTATCGGCATTGGCCGCATCACCAACGGTACCGCTAAGGTTGGCGAAGAAGTCGTGGTTTGCGACTGGCACGATACCGACCTGAAGATGCGTGGCCGCCTGACCAAGCTGTATGACTTCCAGGCAAACGGCCGTGTTCCCTGCGACAGCATTTCCGCAGGCGACATCGTTGCATTCTCTGGTCTGCCTGATATCAACATTGGCAATACCCTGTGCAGCCCTGCAAATGTGGAGGCTCTGCCTTTCGTCAAGATCAACGAGCCTACCGTTGAAATGACTTTCGCTGTTAACGACAGCCCCCTGGCCGGCCGCGAAGGCAAGTACGTCACCAGCCGCCAGATCCGCGACCGCCTGCACAAGGAACTGCTGAAGGACGTTGCACTGCGCGTAGAAGACTCTGCAACCACCGACAGCTTCCGTGTTATGGGCCGTGGCGAAATGCACCTGTCCATCCTGATCGAGACCATGCGCCGCGAAGGCTATGAGCTGCAGGTTTCTCCCCCGCACGTTCTGACCAAGGTCATCGACGGCAAGACCTACGAGCCCATGGAGCGCGTTGTCATCGACGTTCCCACCCAGTATCAGGGTGCTGTTATGACCGAGCTGGGCCAGCGTAAGGCACAGCTGCAGCAGATGGAGCCTCTGGGTGCTACTCGTACCCGTCTGGAGTTCCGTATGCCCAGCCGTGGTCTGTTTGGCTACCGCAACACCTTCATGACCGATACCCACGGCGAAGGCATCATCAACACCATTTTTGATGGTTACGAAGTCTGGGCCGGCATGATCCCCACCCGCAGCACCGGTTCTCTGATCAGCTTTGAGACTGGCGAGAGCGTTACCTACGGCCTGTTCAATGCTCAGGCTCGTGGCACCCTGCTGATCGGCGCTGGCGAAAAGGTTTACGAAGGCATGGTCATCGGCTACACTGCAAGCGGCGAGGATATCGACGTCAACGTCTGCAAGACCAAGCACCTGAGCAACACCCGTGCTTCCGGTTCTGACGATGCACTGCGTCTGGTTCCCATCAGCCCCTTCAGCCTGGAAGGCTGCCTGGAATTCCTGGCACCTGACGAGCTGCTGGAGGTTACCCCCAAGAGCCTGCGTATCCGTAAGCAGATTCTGCCTCACGACCTGCGCATGAAGGCAAACTCCAAGAAGAACAAGTAAGAATCATCTTGCTTTGCAAGTGGCTTCCGGCAATGCCGGGAGCCGCTTTTTTGTTATCGAAATGCCACGGGAAAGTATTTTGATTTTTTTCTAAATAGTTATTGACTTCGCCTTTCTACCGTACTATACTAATGCCAATCAATTTAGAAAAATATCTAAATTGATTTTGTATCATTCAAAAGGAGGTAATCCATTGAGCTTTGCAGAAACCTTTAAGGCGCTTTCCGATCCCGTTCGACGCCAAATTTTGATGCTTCTGCGTGACGGAACCATGACCGCCGGTGAAATCGGAAGTCATTTTGATATGACCGGCGCAACGATTTCCTATCATTTAAGCATTCTGAAAAAGGCGGATCTGGTGACAGAAACCAAGTATAAAAATTTCATCAACTATGAGCTGAACACATCTGTGATTGAAGAAGTCATGATGTGGCTGTCTGATTTGAAGGGAGATTCTGAGAATCATGGAAAAATATAAAAAAACAATTCTGGTGACATTTTTTGTCACCCTGCTGCCGATTGCTGTTGGGCTTCTGCTGTGGAATCAGCTGCCAGAACAGCTTGCAACACACTTTTCCATGAATGGCACCCCTGACGGCTGGTCCAGTAAAGCCTTTGCAGTGTTTGGTTTGCCGCTGCTGCTTGCAGGTGTCCACTTGATTTGCATTGTTGCTACTCTAAACGACCCGAAAAAACAGAATATTGGCAAAAAAATGCTGACACTGGTGTTCTGGATCATCCCAGTTTTGTCCTGTGTGGTCAATGGTAGCGTCTATGCGCTGGCGCTGGGTGTTCCCGTGAATATTGCCAGCCTGACTTATGTGCTGATTGGCTTTTCTTTTCTGTTTTTGGGCAACTACATGCCCAAGAATCACCAGAACTACACCGTTGGCATTCGCCTGCCCTGGACGCTGAACAGCAAAGAGAACTGGAACCGCACCCACCGTTTCGCATCTCGTCTGTGGATGCTGGCAGGCATCGTCATTATTTTGAACGGTTTGTTCCAGTTTACATGGCTGCTTTTGCCTGTAATTCTTGTCATGGTAGCACTGCCAATGATTTATTCCTTTATACTGCACAAAAAAGGCATTTAATCCAACAAAAACCACTCCTGACACGCAGGGGTGGTTTTTCTTTTCACCGATTTCATGAAGCCTGTGGAAAACAGAAACAAAAACGGCGCATGACCCGATACAGGTCATGCGCCGTTTTACTTTTGTATTATTTATTCTGCCGCTTCGCCTTCCGAAACTGCATCGTCTGCGGATGCCGGTTCCGGCGTGGCTTCTGCGGAGGTTTCTTCTTCCACATAGAATGCCGTGCCCGGTGTCCAAGGATTTTTAGAATCATAGCGTACATGCTTACGCAGGTAGTCTGCCCAGGCACCATAGCCGTTGCCAGCTGTCAGGTGGATACCGTCCGGCGCTGCGCACTCGGCGCGCAAATCGCCGTTTTCGTCCGCCAGCACTTCCCACAAATCAATATAGACGCAGCCTTTTTCGTCGGCCAGTGCAGCCAGGCGCTCGTTAACAGCCTGGATGCGGCCTTTTTCCAGGCCAGGCTTGGCTGCCGTTACCTCCGGACGTACCGGAGGAATGCTCTGCACATAAATGGTTCCGCCGGGCTGCATCACCTTTTTCAGTTCATCCAGCATCTGACCGTAGTAAGCCAGGAAGCTGTCCTCGTTGCCCTGTATCGTCAGGCTGTTGGAACCCAGCAGCACATAAACTTTCGCAGGCTTTTTCGCCGCCAGCACCGTCAGCGGAACTTCCGAACCACGCTCCGAATGGTTCAGCGCACTGCGCTTTACGATGGAATCCGGGCCGATACCACGGTAAGCGCAAATCAAAGCGCCGCCCAGATTGGTTTTGTAATCAATGAAGCCTGTCGTCAAGCTGTCGCCCACAAACGCTGCATCAGCGAAATATTCCAAATTAACCTGACCGCGCTGGGGCAGACGAATGGTCTGTGCATTCCACTGCGTCAAGGTAAAGGAACCTTCCTGCTTGGCAGGGCCAAACTCGGCGTGGACCAAACCATCGTCGCCGTTATCCTGCATGGGCAGTGGTGCCAAAATCTCGGATACTACACCGGTTTCCTGCTCGGTAAGCTCCGGCAGCTCCGGCTTGTTTTTATAATCAATGACCTTTGTGATGACCCACGACACCAGCAGAATCGCTGCCACGCAGCCTGCAAAACAAAGGTATCCTTTCAACTTGCGTTCCAGCCGCTTCTGTCTCCGCATATCTGCACTGTAGTCTCTGGCCATACTGCCACCTCTCTCTTCCAGCAAAAATCTGTATTCTAAATTTTATCATATTTCCCCTGTTGGAGCAACTATTTCCCAGCGGTTCTCATAAAAGCATCACTGCCAGTTTGTGCCGCCAATTTGGTTTTATACGGTGTTTTGGGCTTTTGCAAATAACGGCGGCGGAGCTGTTCTCCGCCGCCGTTTTTGCGTATCAATCTTTCAGGCGTGTCTGCTTCCAGTAAGCCCCCATGCTCTGGCCCGGCTGTTCGGTCACATCATCTACCAGATATGTACCCAAACCGAATTGTGCAGGGTCCCAGGCGCGCGCCTGGACCTCATCGCCGAACTCCACTTCCGCATACCAGAATTCTGTCGGCTGACCTTCGTCCACATGGTTCACTTCCAGCGTCAGGCCGCCGGGCATCGGGTAATCACGCCGTTCTTTGGGGATCAGCGGCTTGCGGATAATGCGCTGTTCGATGTCGCGGAACAATGCTGCATCAATATCCGTTTCCAGCTCTTCACGGGAAAGGCCGGACCCACTCTTGAAGCAGAGAACATAATGTGTATCTCCGTCACACAATGCTTCCTCACGGATACGCACCGTGGGGCGCAGGCTTACATAGCCCTGCCGCATCGAAAAACGTTTTGTTTCGGTCCAGCCGACCGGCCAGCCGGACACCATCCATTTGCGTTCGATTTCCATGTTTTCTGCCTCCTTTTCAAGCAGATACAGTATAACACATTTTTCAAATGCAGGCACCCCTTTCCGACTTTATTTGCATGGAAAAGTATTACTTTTTAGTTCGAATCATCGACAAAATTTTGCTTTTTCCGATTCTTTCCCTTTCCTCTAAAAAGCCAGCAGAGAACCACATTACTTTCATGGGAAACGTCAATTTCTTTTTCGACCGCTTTCCCCTATAATGAATACTAGAGCATATAATATGGCTTGCGGCGATTGGATAGGAGAAGAATATGGCAGCAAACATCATGGAAATCTACGGCAGCAAAGTCTTTAACGAACATGTAATGAAAGAGCGTCTGCCCAGCGCAACTTACGAAAGCCTGAAGGCAACCCTGCACAACGGCAAACCTTTGGACATCGAAGTGGCAAACGTTGTGGCCAGCGTTATGAAGCGCTGGGCAATGGAGCTGGGTGCTACTCACTACACCCACTGGTTCCAGCCTTTGACAGGCATCACCAGCGAAAAGCATGATGGCTTCGTTTCTCCGCAGAAAGATGGTTCTGCTATTATGGAATTCTCCGGCAAGGAGCTAATTAAGGGTGAGCCCGATGCATCCAGCTTTCCTTCCGGCGGTTTGCGTGCTACCTGTGAAGCGCGCGGCTATACTGCATGGGACCCCACCAGCTACGCATTCGTAAAAGATGACGTACTGTGCATCCCCACCGCTTTTTGCAGCTACACCGGCGAAGCTCTGGATAAAAAGACTCCGCTGCTGCGCAGCATGACTGCACTTTCTTATCAGGCCTGCCGCATTTTGAAGCTGTTCGGCAAGGACGTGGATTACGTTACCGTTACCGTCGGCCCGGAACAGGAATACTTTTTGATCCGTCAGGAAGATTACCTGGCACGTAAGGACCTGATCCTCACCGGCCGTACCCTGTTTGGTGCCGCACCTTCCAAAGGTCAGGAGCTGGAAGAACACTACTTCGGCGTTATCCGCCCCATTGTGGCCGAATTCATGAAGGACCTGGACCAGGAGCTGTGGCGTCTGGGTGTTCCTGCAAAAACCGAGCACAACGAAGGTGCTCCCTGCCAGCACGAACTGGCTCCCATTTTTGATACTGCAAACGTAGCCATCGACCACAACCTGCTGACCATGGAGCTGATGAAGAAGGTTGCACAGCGTCACGGTTTGGTCTGCTTGCAGCACGAGAAGCCTTTCCGCGGCGTAAACGGCAGCGGCAAGCATAACAACTGGTCCCTGAGCATCAAGGGAGAAAACCTGCTGGACCCCGGCAAAACGCCTACGGAAAACCTGCAGTTCCTGGTGTTCCTGGCTGCTGTGATTCAGGCTGTGGATGAGTACGCCGACCTGCTGCGCACTGCTGTTGCAAGCCCCGGTAATGACCATCGTCTGGGCGCAGCCGAAGCACCCCCGGCTATTATCAGCCTGTTTGTGGGCGAAGAACTGGAAGCTGTCATTGACGCGATTGCATCCAATTCGCCCTATGCCGGCCCCGTGAAGATGAAGATGGACCTGGGCGTCGATATCCTGCCGAAAATCAGCAAGGACACCACCGACCGCAACCGCACTTCGCCTTTTGCCTTTACCGGCAACAAGTTTGAATTCCGTATGCCTGGTTCTGCCCAGAACCTGAGCGACGCCAATACCGTTTTGAACACCGCCGTTGCCAAGGAGCTGAAGGGCTTCGCAGACGAGCTGGAAAACGCCAAGGATTTCCATGCCGCTGTTATTGCACTGGTACAGCGCACCATTCATGACCACCGCCGTATCATCTTTAACGGCAATGGCTACTCCCACGAATGGGAGGAAGAAGCTGCACGCCGTGGCTTGCCCAACAACAAGACCACGCCTGCGGCACTGCCTGCTTTGATCGATCCCAAGAACGTAGCGCTGATGGAGGAGTTCGGTGTACTGACTCTAACCGAAATGAAGAGCCGCCACGATGTGGAAATGGAGCACTACGTCAAGATTTTGAACATCGAAGCACGCACCATGCTGGAAATGGCACGCAAGCAGCTGCTGCCTGCTGTGGTACGTTACTCCACCGTTTTGGCCGAGAGCATCCAGTCCAAAAAGAGCGTATGCAGCGCCCTGCCCTGCCGCGCAGAAAGCAAGGTCCTGACCCAGCTGTCCGAACGCGCTGACGCCATGAGCGACGCCATCGACGCTTTGCAGAAAATGCTGGATGACGAGGTTAATTACCCGACTTGCGGCGAAAAGGCAAACTATGTCTGCGACAACGTCATTCCTGCCATGGAAGCGCTGCGCAACGAAGCGGACGCCGCTGAAGTCCTGTGTGATGCAGATTACTGGCCTTTGCCCAGTTACAGCGATATGCTGTTCTACGAAAAATAATTTTACAGTAAAAAGCCGCAGCCTTTACAGGCCGCGGCTTTTCCTATATTTGTATTCCGTTTTGGATTATGCGCCCAGTTCCGCCATAGCTTCTCGTGTGGAGTCTGCGGAAAACAAAAACTTGCCGCCGCAGGTGTAAACCTCCACATGACCGTTCACATTGCGAAAATCATACTCCATCATCATAAAAGCCTCCTTGCTTACTATGTTTTACAATCCATAGTATACAGGAGGCTCAGTACAATAATCGGGACTATTAACTTCTTGTGCTTTCCTTGGCCGGTTCTTCTTTCTTTTTGGGAACAGGCGGCTTTGTATCGCCGGTGCAAACGTGCTTGGTCAGGTATTCGATGATTGCCTGGCGGCGTACGATGCCAATAAAGATATTTCTGTCATCCACCACAGGCACGAAGTTCTGGCTGCTGGCTGCTTCCAGCAGCTGCTCCATGGTAGTGGTCACGCGGACTGCCTTGTAGTCTCTCTTATGCGGAAAACGGGAAATCGGCACGGTTTCTGCCTGGTCCATATCCAGATCGTGCATATTCTTAATGCCCCACAGGATATCGCCTTCGGTCAGTGTGCCTTTATACTCACCATTTCGGCTCAGCACCGGAATAGATGCATAGCGGTTGTTCTCCCATTTTTCCAGGGTCTGACGCAGGGTAAAATCATCATATACATACATCAGGTCCTGCTTCGGCGAAAGAAAGAACAGTATGTTCATGTTGCTCCTCCATCCATATACAGTGCGCTGCGCCGGCATAAAATCCGTTTGTGCCGCCGGACGCACTTTTATTCTGCTATATTGTAAGGGCGGACGCCATTTAATATGCAGACATCCTCTCTCAGGTTCATTATAGCATCTCTGTATGAAACATTCATGAATTTTCGCAAAATGAACGGAAATTTCCCACCGCTTTTCCTGTACACTCCGCCAAATGATCTGCTTTATGCCGTCCGATTTCGACCTCTTTCCAGGTGCTTTTCCGTAGAAAGATACGCTGGATTCGGCTGAATAAAACGAATTTGAACTATACATCGGCGAAATAAAAGTGTATAATAATATGGACCATATATAATCTTTTGCCTTGTTGCAGGATTTTGGCCGCCCAAATAATTGGGAACCGCCTTTGCAGGTATTCTGCACAGCAGAGTGCCACCCATCTTCCCTATTGGCGAAGGTATCGCTTTCAGGCTGCAATGCCCATTGCCTGGCAGGCGAGTGAGAAAACCGTAAAGGAGCGAGACTGACTATGATTACAACTTATTTCCCTCTGGGTAAAGTAAGCTTTTCCAACGAGTACTTTTCTGCACTGGTTGGCGAAGCCGCAAAGAACTGCTTCGGTGTTGCAGGCATGTCCACCGGCAGCGTGAAAGATTCTGTTATGACCCTTGTTCTGGGCGAAGACTTCCCGGAAAAGGGTGTGCGTGTTACTGCACACGACAATATGCTGTACATTGAGCTGCATATTGCTGTCAGTTACGGTGTAAACGTATCCAGCGCCGCACAGAGCATCAGCCATCGCGTACGCGATGAGGTTGAGCAAGCCACCGGGCTGAAAGTTGCCCATGTGGAAGTATGCGTGGACGATATCATCGAGTAAACAAACCATTCAAAGATAACTGCCCTAGCGGGCCCGAGGTGTAAACAAACTATGATTACTGGCAAAATCCTGCGCGACGCCATTATCTCCGGCGCCAACAACATCAACAACCAGCGCTCTCGTGTCGATGAGCTGAACGTTTTCCCCGTGCCGGACGGCGATACCGGTACGAACATGGGCATGACCGTCGGTGCAGCCAGCCGTGAACTGGCAGCTCTGGACGACAACTGCACCGTAGGCGAAGCTGCAAAAACCGCTGCAAGCGCTATGCTGCGCGGCGCACGCGGCAACTCCGGTGTTATTACCAGCCTGCTGTTCCGTGGCTTCTCCAAGGCACTGAAGGACAAGACCGAGGCTTCTGCCGAGGATCTGCGCGATGCTCTGGCACAGGGCGTCGAAGGTGCTTACAAGGCTGTTATGAAGCCCACCGAAGGCACCATCCTGACCGTTGCACGTCTGGCCAGCGAAGCTGCTAATGCCAGCGAGCTGACCGACGAAGTTGCACTGTGGGATCTGGTCATCACCGAAGGCCAGAAAGCACTGGACGGTACCCCTGAGCTGCTGCCCGTTCTGAAGAAGGCAGGCGTTGTTGACGCCGGCGGCCAGGGCCTGATGGTCATCTTTGAAGGCATGCAGCAGGTCTTCCATGGCGAAGCTGTGATCGAGAGCCTGGAGAACACCGGCTCTAAGGCAAAGCTGTCCACCGAAAATGCAGGCAAGGGTGTTTACACCGACGACCTGATGAAGGTTGAGGACATTCAGAACGGCTACTGCACCCAGTTCCTGGTCAACAAGAACGAGAACGCAAGTGCTGCCAAGCTGCGTGCTTTCGCTGAAACCAACGGCGACAGCGTTGTCTGCATTGAGGACGATGACGTCATCAACCTGCACGTCCACACCGCTGACCCCGGCATGATCGTTTCCGAGGCTCTGAAGCACGGTTATCTGACCAACTTCAAGATCGAGAATATGCACGAGCAGTTCCTGGCTCGCCAGAAGCAGGGCAAGGGCCTGGAGAAGCAGGCTGAAGCAGAGCAGCAGCGCAAGGACGAAGTGGCAAGCGAGTTCATCTATGCTGCTGTGGACCCCACCCGCGACTACGGTTTCGTTGCTGTGGCTGCCGGCGAAGGCCTGAAGGCTGTGTTCACTGACCTGGCTGTTGACGCTGTGGTTTCCGGTGGTCAGACCATGAACCCCGCTACCGAAGACATTCTGGCTGCGGTACAGAGCGTGCCTGCCAAGACCGTCTTTGTTCTGCCCAACAACAAGAACATTATCATGGCTGCTGAGCAGGCTGTGAAGCTGGCAGACCGCAAGGTCATTGTGCTGCCCACCCGCACTGTGCCCATGGGCATCAGCGCAATGCTGAGCTTTGATCCTTCCGCAGATGTGCGTGACAATGCCGTTGCTATGATGCAGGCTGCCGACGCAGTTTCTACCGGTCTGATCACCTACGCTGCACGCGACAGCGAGTTTGACGGCAAACGCATCCGCAAGGGCGAGATCATGGCTCTGGAGAACGGCAAGATCGTGAGCGTTGGTTCCGATGTTGCTAAGACCACCTACCGCTTGGCACGCAGCATGTGCAAGAAGGACTCCAGCTTTGTGACTGTGATTTCCGGCTGCGACGTGAGCGATGAAGAGGCAGAGCGCACCACCAACCTGGTTCGCGCTAAGTGCCCCGGTAATGTGGAAGTCAGCCACATCCGTGGTGGCCAGCCCGTTTACTACTATATGATCAGCGTCGAGTAATTTCGACTCAAGACAAATCCAGCCGCCCAAAGCGAATCGCTTGGGCGGCTGTTTTGTCAAAAGCCTGTTTTCTGTTTACATTTTGTATTTTTTCATTACAATATTGCAAAAGGAGGCTCATTCCATGCCGGAAAGCCATTTAATCCTGCGGGACGACACCCCCGTGCGCTATCTCAAGGGGGTCGGCCCCAAAATCTCGGAGCGCTTTGCAAAACTGGATATTTACACGCTGGCAGATCTGTTATGCCACTATCCCCGCCGCTACCGGGATTTCACCCAGCCCTATACCATCGCGCAGGCACCCTTTAACACGGAGTGCGTCATTCGTGCCACCATTATGGCAAAGCAGGGTGCGCGGCGCATCACCGGCGGCCGCAGCCTGATTCGTGTCACGGCGGCAGACGACAATGCCGTTTTGGAAATCAGCTGGTTTAATAATCCCTATGCTGCCGATAAACTGGAAATTGGGCAGGAATATTATTTTGAAGGTGCCGCATCCGGCAATCTTTTGCGGCGGCAGATGGTCAATCCC
>JAHHRK010000051.1 GCA_020025795.1 Faecalibacterium sp.
GGATTCTTCTATATTTTTATGAGGCAGCCAGCCTGCCATCTGGCCCCCACCGTCTACACGGGCATACTCGTAAAAGTCTGCAAGATCCTGCATACACCAGGGACGCAGCGTCAGCCGCGGCGTATGCAGTGTAACAGCGGAAACATCAATTGGTACATTCATACGAAACCCTCCTGTTTTGCTTACTTTTTGGCCATTATAGCATGGCGGCGCAGACGTTTCAAACAAGAAAATAACTTTTTGGGCACATTCTAACAGGGAAAACGGCGAAAAACAGCAAAAGGCTTGCATAACCTTTTTTAATGTGCTATACTCCGTATAGTACGTTAATAGTTTTATGGAAAGTGGGCCGCAAGGTCCGCTTTTCTTGTTTGTATGGGAGCGTTTGATATGGCGAAAACTTCTGGCGGCAACACTGCCAAAAAAGTCGAAACTCTGGTACGCCCTGTGGTCGAAGGCATGGGCCTTCAGCTGTGGGATGTGGTTTTTGAAAAGGAAGGTCCGGATTGGTTCCTGCGCGTGCTGATCGACAAGACCGATGGCAGCTGCATGGATACCGACACCTGTGCGGACGTATCCCACGCAATCGATCCGATCCTGGACGAGGAAGATCCCATCGATCAGAGCTATTATCTGGAGGTCGGCAGCCCTGGCGTAGGCCGCAAGCTGACTCGCCCCGAACATTACGCACAAAAGCAGGGCGAGAAAGTCGCAGTCAAGCTGTTCTCCGCAGACGAGGCAGGCAACCGCGAATTTACCGGTATCCTGCAGAGCCGCGAGGGTGATACTGTGACGGTTGAAACCGAGAACGGTCCCATTCGTTTTGCGGTCAAGGCCGCCAGCACGGTTCGCCTGTGCGACGACGAAAATCTGTTCTAAATCTAAAAAGATAAAACAGGGGAGACATCCCCATCTGTGAATTGTAGGAGGAAATAAGATGGCAAGCAACAACGAGTTCTTTGAAGCGCTGTCCATGCTCACCCGCGAGCGTGGCATCACCCCCGAATACCTGCTGGAGAAAATCGAGGCTGCAATCGTGATTGCAGTTAAGAAGAACTATGAGGTCGAGGAAGAAAACGTTCTGGTAGAGATCGATCCCGGCAAGGGCAAGTTTAATGTCTCTCTGGTGCGCGACATTGTGCCCGACGGCGAGATGGAAAACGAGAACACCCAGATCGAAGAAAGCGAAGCACAGCACATCCGCAAGACCTATAAGGCAGGTCAGCGTCTGGTTACCAGCCTGAAGACCAAGGAATTCGGCCGTATCGCTGCACAGACCGCTAAGCATGTGATCCGTCAGGGTATCCGCGAAGCAGAGCGCAACCAGCAGCTGAACGAGATGCAGTCCAAGAGCCACGAAATCGTGCTGGCTACTGTGACCCATGTGGACGAAGAAAAGGGCACCGTCAGCCTGAACCTGGGCAAGGGCGGCGACGCAATCCTGCCTCACAGCGAGCAGGTTCCCGGTGAAGTTTACACCGAAGGCCAGCAGCTGCAGGTCTACGTTGTGGACGTTCTGGCAACTGAGCGCGGTCCTCGCGTTATGATCAGCCGCACCCACCCCGGCCTGGTCAAGCGCCTGTTCGAGATGGAAGTTCCTGAAATCTACGACGGCACTGTTGAAGTCAAGGCAATCAGCCGTGAGGCTGGCGCTCGTACCAAGATGGCTGTCTGGTCCAACGACGCAAACGTGAACCCTGTTTCTGCCTGCATCGGTGCACACGGTGATCGTGTTGCTCACGTTGTTGAGAAGCTGGGCGGCGAGAAGATTGACATCATCAAGTGGAGCGAGGATATTTCCGAGTTCATCGCAGCATCTTTGAGCCCGGCCAAGGTCATTAAGGTTGAGCTGCTGCCCGGTGAGACCAACAGCTGCAAGGTTACCGTTCCCGATCATCAGCTGAGCCTGGCTATCGGTAACAAGGGCCAGAATGCACGTCTGTGCGCACGTCTGACCGGCTACAATATTGATATCCGCCCCGAAAGCGGTTATTATGGTGAGGACGACGACAACGTTACCAACGACTGAAATGAATGACAAGGGGGCCGAACATGGTACAGAAAAAGGTTCCAATGCGTCAGTGCGTAGGCTGTAACACCTCTAAGCCCAAAAAAGAGCTGGTGCGTGTTGTAAAAGCACCGACCGGCGAGATCAGTGTAGATCTGACCGGCAAAAAGCCCGGCCGCGGTGCATATATTTGCCCGGACCCTGCTTGCCTCGCCAAGGCACGCAAGAAAAAAGCGCTGGAGCGCGGATATGAAGTGACCATCCCGCAGGAAGTCTATGACAGCCTGTCGGCACAGCTGGCAGACGCAAAAGAAGGGAGCGCAAACGCATGAAAAAGAATGTGAAACAGGCTCCCAGCTTTACGCCGGATGAGTTGAAAGCACAGCTGCACGGTGCATTTTCCATGTGCCGCAAAGCTGGTAAGCTGGTTATGGGATACGACCCGGTTGTGGAAGCCGTTATGGCCGGTAAAACGAACCGTGTGTATCTGGCATCGGACATCAGCCCGAAAACGGCACAGCGCCTGCGCTTTGCCGTAGAAGATATGGCAGAGGTTTTGCCCCTGCCGCTTGCACAGGATGACCTGGCAGATGTTAGCCGTAAGCGTGTTGCGGTGTATGCTGTGGTGGACGCCAACCTGGCACGCCTGTGCCTGAATAAGTACAAGCAATGCGAACACCTCATTCAGAAGGAGGAAGACAGCGAATGATTATTAAATACAAAGTTAGCGATTTCGCAAAGGACGTCAACAAGCCTGCAAAGCAGATCCTGGACACCCTGAACGAAGTGGGCGTTACCGGCAAGAAAGTAAGCTCGAATCTGGAGGAGCAGGAACTGAACCTGCTGCTGGAGAAGATGAGCCGTGACAATGCAGACGTGGATCTGAAGGCATTTTTGAACAGTGCGAACCCCGAAGCTGCCAAGGCTGAGGAAAAGGCACAGGAAAAGAAGGCTGCTCACAACACCAAGAAGCACGAAAAGCATGAGAAACACGAGAAGCACGATGAAAAGACCGTTTCTCTCAGCGAGCTGGCAAAGGCTACCGGTGCTAAGGCACCCGCAAAGGCTGTGGAAAAGGTCGAAGTCAAGCGTGAGAACAACCAGGTTACGGTCGATACCCGTACCGTTGAGCTGAACGTGGCTCGTTTTGATGCCAAGTACGACGATCTGGCTTCTACCAACAAGAACGCCAATAACAACCGCCGTAAGTCCAGCCCTCAGGGCAACAAGCAGAAGTTCTCTCAGCGCAACCAGCGTCAGCGCCAGCAGTACCAGAAGGGCAAGCGTGAGACCGAGGCAGAGCGCCTGCAGCGCATCCAGCTGGAAAAGGCTCGTAACGCACAGCTGAAGATCACCATTCCCGATGAGATTTCTGTTGGCGAACTGGCTACCCGCCTGAAGCAGCAGGTTGGCAAGGTTATTGCCAAGTTCATGCAGATGGGCGAAATGCACACCATCAACGACGTGGTCGATTTCGACTCTGCTGCACTGGTGGCTGAGGAATTCCACGCAAAGGTCGAGCGCGAAAAGGTTGTTACCATCGAAGAACGCCTGTTCGAGCCGGAAGTGGACAGCGCTGAAGATCTGGTCGAGCGTCCTCCTGTTGTCTGTGTCATGGGTCACGTTGACCACGGCAAGACCTCTATTCTGGACGCAATCCGTGCTACCAATGTTACCGCAGGCGAAGCTGGCGGTATTACCCAGGCAATCGGTGCATACCAGGTTACCGTGAACGGTTCCAAGATCACCTTCCTGGATACCCCGGGCCACGAGGCATTTACCTCCATGCGTGCACGTGGTGCAAACATGACCGACCTGGCTATCCTGGTTGTTGCTGCTGACGACGGCATCATGCCCCAGACCATCGAGTCCATCAGCCACGCAAAGGCTGCCGGCGTTAAGATGATCGTTGCTGTCAACAAGATGGATAAGCCCACCGCTAACCCCGACCGCGTGAAGGAAGGCCTGACCGCTCAGGGTATCGTTCCCGAAGACTGGGGCGGCGACGTTGCCTGCATCCCTGTCTCCGCACTGAAGGGCGATGGTATTCAGGATCTGCTGGAGCGTGTTGCTCTGGAAGCAGAAGTTATGGAGCTGCGTGCTAACCCCAACCGTCGTGGTAAGGGTTCTGTTGTCGAAGCTCGTCTGGACAAGGGCCAGGGCCCCGTTGCTACGCTGCTGGTGCAGAACGGCACCCTGAACGTTGGCGATGTGCTGATTGCTGGTACCGCTGTTGGCCGTGTCCGTACCATGCGTGACGATAAGGGCCGCAGCCTGAAGTCTGCTGGTCCTTCCACGCCTGTCGAGATCACCGGTCTGACCGAAGTTCCCGAAGCAGGCGACCAGTTTGAAGCTGTTGAGGACGAGCGCCTGGCTCGTGAGCTGGCTGACCAGCGTGCAGCTGCTGCCAAGGAGCGCCAGTTTGCATCCTACACCAAGGTCACTCTGGACAACCTGTTCAGCCAGATGGCAGAGAACGACATGAAGGAACTGACCATCGTGGTCAAGGCCGACGTGCAGGGTTCTGCTGAGGCTGTTAAGCAGAGCCTGGAGAAGATCTCCAATGATGAAGTGCGTGTGCGCGTTATTCACGCAGGTGTCGGCGCAATCAGCAAGTCTGACGTTGACCTGGCAGACGCTTCCAACTCCATCATCATCGGCTTCAACGTGCGTCCTGACAACGTGGCAAAGGAAGCAGCCGCAGCTACTCACGTAGAAATGCGTATGTACCGTGTCATTTACGACGCAATCAACGATGTCACCGACGCTATGAAGGGTATGCTGGCTCCCAAGTTCCGCGAGGTTCAGCTGGGCGAGCTGCAGGTTCGTGAAGTCTACAAGATCAGCAACGTTGGTACGGTTGCTGGCTGCCGTGTTACCAACGGTAAGATCACCCGTGACAGCAAGGTCCGCGTGGTTCGCGACGGTATCGTTCTGGCAGAAGACGAAATCGCCAGCCTGAAGCGCTTCAAGGACGACGCAAAGGAAGTTGCTGAAGGCTACGAGTGTGGTGTTACCCTGGCTCGCTTCAACGACATCAAGGTTGGCGACGTTTACGAAGCATTCAAGATGGAAGAATACCGCGAGTAAGAAAAATTCTCTCTACTCCGTTCAAAATGCGATAGGAGGACAATATGTCTGAAAAAAGCATGGGTCGTCTGGCACAGGATATGAAGCGCGAGGTTATCGCCAGCATCAGCCGACTGAAGGACCCTCGCCTGGAAGGCGGCCTTTTGACCGTTACCCGTTTGGACGTTACCCCTGATCTGGATGTGGCAAAGGTCCACATCAGTGTTATGGGCCGCGAGGACGGCGCAAAGGTGGTTGTGGAAACCCTGAACCACTGCGCCGGCCGCGTGCGCACCGACATCAGTAAGCATATGCACATCCGTAAGGCACCCCGCCTGATTTTCGTAGAGGACGACAGCGCTGCTTATGCAGAGCACATCAATCAGCTTTTGAAAGATCTGAATGAAAAGAATCGACCTGCGGATGAAAATGCGGACTGATTTTGCGGATCAAGGAGGAACATATGACGGAATTTTTGACCGTGGATGAAATGACGGAACGCCTTTCCTCGGCGGACCACGTTTTGATCCTGTGTCATAAAAATCCGGATGGAGACACCGTAGGCTGCGGTGCAGCACTTTGCCACGCGATGCGTGCATTGGGTAAGACCGCGGCTGTCCTCTGTTCGGACCCTATCCCGCAGCTGTTTTCCTATATGGAGATCCCGGTCTATGATGGTTCTTTCGAGCCAGAGACTGTGGTGGCCGTCGATGTGGCCAGCATTCAGCTGTTTGGCGCAAATAACGGTGTACCGGAACTGGCACGCCATGTGAATTTCTGCATCGATCATCATGCCGGCAACGGTGGCTATGCGGATTTTACGCTGCTGGATGCTTCGGCGGCGGCTACCGCTGAGCTGATGGTGGATGTCATTGCCAATATGGGCGCAGAAATCACACCGCAGATTGCGGACTGCCTGTATACGGCACTGTCTACCGATACGGGCTGCTTCAAGTTCAATAATACTACGGCTCGTACGCATATGGTGGCGGCACGTCTGATGGAAGCCGGTGCTCGTATGGGTGAGCTGAACAAACTGCTCTTTGAGACCAAGGCAAAGGAGCGCATCGCTGCCGAGCGCATGGCGCTGAACAATCTGGAGTATCATCTGGATGGCAAGTGCGCTTTGATCTACCTGACCCGTGAGGAAATCAGCGCGAGTGGGGTAGAGCCTGCCGATTTGGAGGACCTGACCAGCCTGCCGCTGAGCATTGCCGGTATCCATGTGGGCCTGACCCTGCGGCAGACGCCCACTGGCAGCTACCGTATCAGCATTCGCACCTTGGGCGACGTGGACGCTTGTGCCATTGCACGGCGTCTGGGCGGCGGCGGTCACAGCCGTGCAGCCGGATGCGAGCTGGAAGGCAATCTGGATAACACCAAAAATGCAATTCTGACCGAAGTGCAGGCCGTGATGAGCCAAGCGCAGGAGGATCAGTGATGCAGGGAATCTTGATTGTAGACAAGCCCACGGACTGGACCAGTTTTGACGTGATTGCCAAGCTGCGCGGTGTTTTAGGCACCCGCAAGCTAGGCCATTCCGGTACGCTGGACCCAATGGCTACCGGTGTGCTGCCGGTATTTTGTGGCGGTGCAAGTAAGGCAGTGGACCTGCAGGAAAACCACGATAAGACCTATTGTGCGACCCTGCGTCTGGGTGAAAAAACAGATACCGGCGATATCACCGGTACAGTGTTGGAAACAGCTCCTGTAACCATTGGTGAAGCAGAGCTTCTGGCGATTTTGCCGCAGTTTGTAGGGGAGCAGCAGCAGCTGCCGCCCATGTACTCTGCGGTTAAGGTAAATGGCCAGCCGCTGTATAAGGCAGCGCGCCAGGGCATCGAGGTGGAGCGCAAGCCGCGTACCATTACCATCCATTCCATCGAGTATCTGGGCAGTCCGGCTGCGAACGAATATACGCTCCGGGTTGCCTGCTCGAAGGGAACTTATATCCGTGTGCTTTTGGAAGATATTGCCGAAGCACTGGGCCAGAAAGGTACCATGAGCGCACTGCGCCGTGTACAGGCTGGCGTTTATAACGAACGAGATGCCCATACGCTGGAAGAAATTCTGGCGGCAAAGGAAGCCGGCACGCTGGAAAGCCTGATGCTTCCTGTGGAAAGCGTATTTCTGCATCTTCCGCTGCTGGAAGTAAATGCAGGGGTGCGCCGCCATCTGGAGAACGGCTGTCCGACCAGCCATTATCCGGCCAAGGACGGACGTTACCGTGTACGTGATCAGGAGGGTAATTTCCTGGGGCTTGCCAAAGTGGAAGCCGGCGTACTCAAGGTAGAAAAATTGTTTTGCGAGCGCAGCACAAACTAAGCGGCTGCGCCCGTTTTCTGTTAAAAGAAAAGAGATAACAACTATGATGCAACTCTATTCCCACATGGAAGCTCTGCCCCAGGAAAATGGTCGGGGCTGTGCGGTTGCAATGGGATTTTTCGATGGCCTGCATATTGGTCATCAGGCAGTCATTGGCGCAGCAGTAGACTGGGCCAAACGCCACGACGCCGATCCGGCTGTATTTACGTTCCATTTGCCGCGGATCAATGCGCTGAAAGGCAGCCGCATTTTGCGCACAGAGGAGAAACACGAGCTGGTGGAACAAATGGGGGTCCGCTACTATGTGGCTCCGGATTTTGAGCAGGTGAAAGCACTTTCGCCGGAAGAATTTTTTGCAGCGTTGGTGGATCAGCTCCATGCGCGGGCATTGTGCTGCGGCGAAAACTTCACTTTCGGCGCAAAAGCTGCCGGTAACGTAGATACGCTGCGTGCCATGTGTGAAGAAAAGGGCGTGGAATTGATCGTGGTTCCGCTGACCCAGTTTGAAGATAAATCGGTTTCTTCCACCCGTATTCGTACCGCACTGAGCGGGGGCGATATGCCGGGCGTGAACAGTATGCTGGGGCGTCCGTATGCGGTAAGTTTCCCGGTAAAGCATGGTGCAGGTCTGGGCCGAACCTTTGGCTGCCCCACCATCAACCAGATTTTTCCGGAAGGCTATCAGCTGCCCAAAACCGGCATCTATATCACACGCACGCTGATCGATGGCGTGTGGTATCCGTCTGCTACTGGCCTGGGCAGCCGTCCTACGGTAAATGATGATCCGAACAAAATCACCTGTGAAACCTTCATCCCGGATTTTTCCGGCGATTTGTACGACGAGACTCCCACGGTGGAATTCCATGCCTATCTGGCACCGTCTCGCCGGTTTGAAAGTCTGGACGCTTTGAAAGCCTGCATCGATGATGCAGCCCAGCAGGCAAAAGCTTATTTTTCCGTAAATAACGGGTAAATAATCCTTGCGCTTTGCACCGCAGCATGATATAATATTTTATGTACCGTGACACGGCTCGGGGAGTATGCCCTGTAACAGGGATTGACCGTTTCCCTCTGCTGCGTCACAGGCAAATTTTAGAAAAGAGGTTATTACTATGAACAAGCAGGAAGTTATGGCTAAGGTTGCCATGAACGAAAAGGACACCGGTTCTCCCGAAGTGCAGGTCGCTCTGCTGACCGCTCACATCAATGAGCTGAACATGCACCTGAAGGCTAACCCCAACGACAAGCACAGCTACCGTGGTCTGCTGAAGATGGTCGGCCGTCGCCGCAATCTGCTGGCTTACCTGGAGAAGAAGGACGTTAACCGTTACCGTGCTCTGATCGCAACCCTGGGTCTGCGCAAGTAATATCAGTGGGGCAGGCGCTACATTGTGTAGTGTCTGCCCCATTGTTCTTTTATACCTGCTGTTTTTCCACAAAAAGGGCAGGGGATTCTCGTGCAGGATGCTGAAAACAGAAGGACTATGCATCAGGCACCGGAAGTATGAAAATACAAAAAGCCGGCCGCTGTTATAGCAGTAAATCGAACTTTTGTACCGGAAAATACAAAGGCTGGATTTATTGCTAAAGCTGCGGGAGTGCTTTTTGTGTGATATAAATTTACAGGAGGCATAACAATGGCAATTGAATTTGGTTCCCGCAAAGAAACCTTTGAAAACTTCAAGGTCTATGAAACGATGCTGGCTGGCCGTCCCTTCTCTGTCGAGATGGGCAAAATGTGTGGCCTGTCCAATGCAAGCGCAATGATTTGCTATGGTGATACGCGCGTTCTGTGCAACGTCACCATGAGCGCAAAACCTCGTGAGGGCGTTGATTTCTTCCCTCTGAGCGTTGAGTACGAAGAAAAGCTGTATGCAGATGGCCGCATTCCCGGCAGCTTTATGCGCCGCGAAGGTCGTCCCGGTGAGCGTGCTATCCTGACCAGCCGTGTGGTTGACCGTCCCATCCGTCCGCTGTTCCCCAAGGATATGCGTAACGATGTGTGCGTCACCATGACTGTTATGAGCCTGGACCGCGACTGCGCTCCGGAAGTTGCTGGCATGATCGGTACTTCTCTGGTTCTGGCTGTTTCTGACATTCCCTGGGCTGGCCCCATTGGTGGTGTCCAGATGGGCCTGGTAGACGGCGAGTTGGTTGTGAACCCCACCGCTGAGCAGCGTGCTGTCAGCGATCTGGCTCTGACCGTTGCTGCTACCGAGAACAAGATCGTCATGATCGAGGCTGGTGCAAACGAAGTTGACGAGGACACCATGCTGGATGCCATCAAGATGGCACACACCGAGATCAAGAAGATCATTGCCTTCATCAACAGCATCGTTGCTGAGCGCGGCAAGAAGAAGATCGAGTTCACTCCTGTTGAGCTGGATCACGACCTGCTGGATGATGTGATTGCAAAGCACCTGGATGATTTCAAGGCTGCTATGGATACCGACGACAAGAACGTGCGTGACGCCGCTCTGCTGCCCATCATGGACGCTATCGCTGCTGAGCATGAAGGTCTGGACGATGCTACGCTGGACATGATCAGCTACAAGATGCAGAAGCAGGTTGTTCGTCGCTGGCTGCTGGACGAAGGCAAGCGTGTCGATGGCCGTGGCATCAACGAGATCCGTCCTCTGGCTGCTGAAGTTGGTCTGCTGCCTCGTGTACATGGTTCCGGTATGTTTACCCGTGGCCAGACCCAGGTTCTGACTACCTGCACCTTGGGTGGTACCAAGGATAACCAGCTGATGGACGACCTGAGCGATGAGCCCACCAAGCGTTACCTGCATCACTACAACTTCCCGCCGTACTCTGTCGGCGAAGCTCGCGCACCGCGCAGCCCCGGTCGTCGTGAAATCGGCCATGGCGCACTGGCTGAGCGCGCTCTGATGCCTGTTTTGCCCGATATGGCAGAATTCCCCTACACCATCCGCTGCGTGTCTGAGGTTCTGAGCTCGAACGGCTCTACCTCTCAGGCTTCTATCTGCGGCTCTACGCTGGCACTGATGGATGCAGGCGTGCCCATCAAGGCTCCTGTTGCTGGTATTTCCTGCGGCCTGATCACCGAGGGC
>JAHHRK010000052.1 GCA_020025795.1 Faecalibacterium sp.
CATGTTGGTGGAAGCAGTGATGGTGATGCTCTGCTCCTTGCCGGTGCCCAGATCCTTAGCGCTTACGTGCACGATGCCGTTCGCATCGATATCGAAGGTAACTTCGATCTGAGGCACGCCACGGGGAGCCGGAGCGATGCCATCCAGATGGAAGGTTCCCAGGCTCTTGTTGTCCTTAGCGAACTCACGTTCGCCCTGCAGGACGTTGACCTCAACAGAAGGCTGGTTGTCAGCAGCAGTAGAGAACACCTGGCTCTTCTTGGTGGGGATGGTGGTGTTACGGTCGATGATCTTGGTGCAAACGCCGCCCAGGGTCTCAATGCCCAGGCTCAGCGGGGTAACGTCCAGCAGCAGCAGGCCCTTCACGTCGCCCTGCAGAACGCCGCCCTGGATAGCAGCACCAACAGCAACGCACTCGTCGGGGTTGATGCCCTTGAAGGGCTCGCAGTTCAGTTCCTTCTTAACAGCCTCAGCAACTGCGGGGATACGGGTAGAACCGCCAACCAGCAGGACCTTCTTCAGGTCGGAAGCCTTCAGGCCTGCGTCTGCCAGAGCCTGACGGACGGGGCGCATGGTGCGGTCGACCAGGTCAGCGGTCAGTTCGTTGAACTTTGCGCGGCTCAGGGTCATATCCAGGTGCTTGGGGCCGGTTGCGTCAGCAGTGATAAAGGGCAGGTTGATCTGGCTGCTCATAGCGCTGGACAGCTCGATCTTTGCCTTTTCAGCAGCTTCCTTCAGGCGCTGTGCAGCCATCTTGTCCTTGCGCAGGTCGATGTTGTTTTCAGCCATGAATGCGTCTGCCATCCAGTCGATGATGCGCTGGTCGAAGTCGTCGCCGCCCAGGCGGGTATCGCCGTTGGTAGCCAGAACTTCGGTAACGCCGTCGCCCATCTCAATGATGGAAACATCGAACGTGCCGCCGCCCAGGTCGTAAACCATGATCTTCTGGTCATCTTCCTTGTCCACGCCGTATGCCAGAGAAGCAGCGGTGGGCTCGTTGATGATACGCTTAACGTTCAGGCCAGCGATGGTGCCGGCGTCCTTGGTTGCCTGACGCTGGCTATCGTTGAAGTATGCGGGAACGGTGATAACTGCTTCGGTAACAGGCTCGCCCAGGTAAGCCTCAGCGTCAGCCTTCAGCTTCTGCAGGATCATAGCGCTGATCTGCTGGGGGGTGTAGTCTGCCTCGCCGATGGAACCGTCAGCCAGCTTTGCCTGGGTGACGTGCACCTTGTTGCTGGTGCCCATATCACGCTTGACGGAAGAAACGGTGTTCTCCGGGTTGGTGATAGCCTGACGCTTTGCAACCTGGCCTACCAGGCGATCGCCGGTCTTAGTGAAGCCGACAACAGAAGGCGTAGTACGTGCGCCCTCAGCGTTAGCGATAACAACGGGTTCGCCGCCTTCGATAACAGCAACACAGCTGTTGGTAGTACCCAGGTCAATACCAATGATTTTACTCATAATGAATTTCTCCTCTCTAAATGGTTGGAACGTTATTTTTTATATTGGGATGATGATAAAATCTTTTATTCAAAAACGCGAAATGCGTTTGAAGCTTTATTCTGCTACGATAACGGTAGCGTGGCGAATGATGCGGTCGCCGATGCGGTAACCCTTCTGGTAAACGGTCATAACGCAGCCGCTCTCAATGCCTTCGGGTGCCGGCATCTGGGATACGGCGTTCATCACATTGGGGTCAAAGGGCTGGCCCATGGCCTCGATTTCGGTGATGTTCATCTTTTCCAGTGCCTGTGCTGCCTTGTCCAGCGTCATCACAACGCCTTTCTTATAGGCTTCGTCGGTAGTGGGGGCATTTGCCGCCATTTCCAGCGTGTCCAGAATCGGCAGGATGTGGTTGACTGCGAAGCTCACACCATCGTTGAACTTCTGGTCTGCTTCGCGGGCGCTGCGCTTGCGGAAGTTTTCATACTCTGCAGCGGTGCGCAGCAGCTGTTCTTTTGTATCAGTCACCGCTTTTTCTGCGGTGTCCAGCTTTGCTTTCAGTGCTTCGATCTCTTTGGCCTTTTTGCCGAACAGATCTTTCTTTTCTTTGGCAGGACTTGCTTCTTCTGCCTTTTCCTCAGCAGGAGCCTGCTGCGTTTCCTCGGTGGCTGCTTCGGTCTCGTTGACCGCTGCTTCGGCAGCCTCCTGCTCGCGCTTGGCTTCTTCGCTCATCTTATATCCTCCTTTAATCCGGGCTAAATCCCAGGCTATTCTTCATTTCCGTTCCGGCCGGACATTCCCTTGCCCAACTCCTGTGCAAAGGCTTCCAAAACCGGGATCAAACGGGAGAACGGCATTCTCGCCGGACCGACCAGTGCGATCGTACCAGTCAGGCCGCCTCCCACCATGTATCGCTTTGCCACGATGCACAGTCCGGGAATTGCGGGTGTCATATCTTCGCCCAGAAAAACCGTAGTGCGTCCGGTCGAAGGTGTAATCATGGCGCCTGCGCGTTCGTCGTCGTTCAGCTGCGTAACCAGCAGCGGCAGATACGGCTGAAGCTCCGGCCATTGCAGCAGGTACTGTTCGCCGCCCAGAAATACGTGGGGCTTGGAGGAATCCTCCAGGATGCCTGCCGCCGCCATCACTACCGGAACCAGTGCAGGTCCAGCCTGCTGGCACAATGCCTGAAGCATTGCCTGGTTCAAGTCTACCGGTGCCACGAAGGTCATGTTACTGTTCAACAGCGCCGCCAGATTTGCGGCATCGCTGCGGGTCAAGCCTTTGTTCACATGGGCCACACGGGTGCGCACACCGCCTGCCGATGTTACGGCAAGCACCGCAGCCGCATACCGGCCAACCTGTACCACTTCATAATGTGCGATGCACAAGTCATCGGCGCGCGGCGTTGTGACCGCCGCTGTGCAGCCGGTCATCTTGGCCAGTGCTTTTGCAGCGCCCTGTGCCAGCTTGTCCGGTTCCTGATCCAGCGAAGCAAATGCACGGCGAATTTCAACTGCATCCTTCGGGTCCAGCTTCATATCGTCGGCCAGCAGGTTGTCCAGATAAAAGCGGTAGCCTTTTGCGCTGGGGATGCGTCCCGCGCTGGTGTGGGGCTGTTCCAGCAAACCAAGCTTGGTCAGTGCCGCCATTTCGTTTCGCAGCGTCGCACTGGACACCGCGCAGTCGAAGTAGTTGGCAAGCACGCCGCTTCCGATTGGTTCGCCTTCCAACCCATAAAGCTGCACGATGGCCTGCATGATCTGTCTTTTTCTATCATCCATTGGCATCGTGGTCGCCTCTCTTTCAATCTTTTAGCACTCCATGTCCCTGAGTGCTAAAACTATTATATGCGATTCCTGCAATCTGTCAACCCCTATAAAAGCAAGTTTCAAAAACATTCATAATTCCGACATAAACAAGAGCCATTTTCCGGATTGTTCTGCTTGTTTTTCGCATAAACGTCCTTATTTTGCTCCATTCCGGCCCAGATATGCAAGCACGCCGCCCAAACTGCCTTTTGGCTTGCAACTGCTGAATCGGAACAAAAAAGAGAGGCCGCATCCCGGTCTCTCTCATTTTATGGCAGTTCACTCGTCCATCTGCTTTGCCAGCAGTTCTGCGCTCAGCTCTACGGCGAGCACCTGCTCCGAGCTGGGCTTTGCTGTGCCGTCCGGTGTCAAAAGTCCAACCGCACCGATTACATCTCCGGCTGTTACAACCGGACTTGCCACAAGAATGGGATGGTTACATCCTTCGCAGGGCATTAGCTGTTCCCCATCCCGGTTGGCGGTATAGGTACCGCGATGTTCCATAATGCGCTCCAGCGGACGGGCAATGCGCATTTCGTGCAGTTCTTTTTTATTGCTGCCGCCTGCCGCCACAATGGCATCCCGATCACAGACGAAAGCCGTCAGGCCCAGCTGCTTTGCCAATACAGCAGCATACTGCTCTGCCGACTGAGAAATTTCTGCCATAGGAGAATATTTTTTGAAAATGACTTCGCCTTCTCCTGTTGTAAAGATCTCCAGTGGATCGCCCCGACGGATTCGCTGGGTACGGCGAATCTCCTTGGGGATCACAATTCGCCCCAGCTCATCAATACGGCGCACGATTCCCGTTGCTTTCATGAATAAAATCCTCCTTAACAGCTTTTCCTTTAGTATCTGCCAAAACTGGAATTTTATTCTTTGCCGCCAACGTAAAAATGGCAGGCACCTTTTCGGTGCCTGCCATTTTTACAACGTATTTCAAAGATAAGCAGATTTCGTCACAAACCCGGTTTATGCCTCTACTTCCACCAGAGGAGTTGCTACACGGTCAGCCAGCAGACCAACCACCAGCATGACCACAGCCACGCTGACCCAGCCAAAGCCGGTAGTGAACAAGGGCAGCTTGCCGAACAAATCGCCTACCACGCCCAGCGGCAGCTTTGCATTATGCATTGCATATACCACGCTGACAACGCTGGTGCCCGCCACTACGCAAGGATAAACGAAGCGGCTGTTCTTCCACAGCTTGTCGGACAGGCCCAGCACAATCAAAACGATGGAAACCGGGTAGATTGCATCCAGAACCGGAACCGAAATGCTCAAAATTGCGGTCAGACCCATGTTGCACACCAAGAAGGAGAAGGCAACAATGATACACACCCACTGGCGATAGGAAACCTTGCTGAACAGGGTGGAGAAATAGCGAGAGATCGAGTTGATCAGACCCACACAAGTGGTCAGGCAGGCCAGCGTAAAGATCGCAGCCAGCAGCACTGCGCCGCCGTTGCCGAACAGCTGATACACGATGCAGCGCAGGGTCCATGCGCCGTTATCCTGGATGGGGTACACACCAGAGCTGCACATACCCATATAAGTCAGCATCGCGTAAACCGCAACCAGCACGCCACCGGCGATGCAGCCTGCAACCACTGTATAATGAATGGTGGATTTCTTTTCCTTGATGCCAAAGGAAGCCAGCGTCAGGCTGATGACCAGACCAAAGTTCAAAGCTGCGATGGTATCCATCGTCTGGTAGCCATCGGTAAAGCCCTGCAGGAAAGCCGTGCTTTCATAAGCCTGCTGGGGAAGTGCCACCTGCACATCGCCGCGGAACAAAAAGCTCACGAACAAAAATCCCAGGCACAGCAGAGTCAGCGGGGTCAGCACTTTGCCAATGCGGTCCACCAGCTTGGTGGGGTTCAGGCACAGCCACAGTGCCAGCAGGAAGAACACCAGCGAATAGCCAGCCATGCACAGGGTCAGATTGGTGCCTTCGGGCAGGTAAGGTGCAACTGCCATTTCAAACGGCACAGATGCTGCACGGGGAATACCCAGGCCGGGGCCGATCGACAGGTAAATCAGCACGGTGAACACCAGTGCAAAGTGCTTGCCTACCTTGCGGCCCAGCTTGTCCAGACCACCAAACTCTGCCACTACGATAACACCCAGTACCGGCAGAACGACTGCTGTGGCAAAAAAGCCGATAAAAGCGCTTACCGTGTGCTCACCAGCATTCTGTCCCAAAAAGGGCGGGAAGATCAGGTTGCCTGCTCCAAAGAACAGTGAAAACAGCATAAAGCTGACGACCAAAAGGTTTTTCTTGCCCAGTTTCATAAAGTTTCTCCTTTTTTCTGCTTATCTTTCTTAACTCAATTTTCGTCCGCCTTGCAAACAGACAAAAATAAAAGACCCGTCTCAAATTACTTTGAGACGAGTCTTGTTAATACAATACCCGCGGTACCACTCAAATTGCACGACTGCCGCCGTACCACCTTCAGGCTCCAACAAGCCCTATGCACTTACGTAGCCTACACGGAAAGCCCTACTGACAACTTTGTTTTGAGGCTTTCAGCTCGGAAGGGATGGGATATCTTAGCTGCTGTTTGTCTGGCTCGCACCAATACCGGACTCTCTGGAAAACGCGGGGCTAAATCCGTCTTCGTCATCGCTTTTGTATGAAATTGATGGGTGCATTTTACCACTACCCAGTGCCTTTTGTCAAGGCATATTGCAAATTTTCTGATTTTATTTTTTCACAGGACTACGTAAAAAAGGTCACACTTTTCTTTTTTTGCAGCCTTTACGGATTTGCGGGATCTTGCGGGGCTTCCGGAATTTCCGGTGTGGTAGGTTCAGCAGGCTGCTGCGGTTCTACCGGTTCCGGTTGTTCCGGCTCCGACGGCGTAACCTGCTCGGAAGGTGTATTCGGCTCCTCAGTGGACTCACTCGGTCCATCGGGGGTCACACCAGGAGACGTATCCGGTACATTGGAATCCACATCAGGAGATGGATTCGCTCCCTCAGAGTTCCCCGCAGGAGGGGTAACCGGAGCTTCCGGCTGCTCCGTAGGAGTTGGTTTCGGTGTCGGCTCCACCTTCACGAAATGGGCCTCTACCATAATTGCGTTAAACTCACCGGTCTTTCCGGGGATCGTAAAGGTCAGTTTGGCTTCTTCCGGATTCAGTCGGCCGACCGTGCAGCTCCATTTTTTAAATGCATAGCCTTCGTTCGGGATTGCTTCCACCGTTTCGCAGGTACCTGCATACGGAACCTTCTGCTCCTGCGTACCTCTGATTGTACCGCCCTGGCCTGCCTTGAAGCTGACCTGCACAAAATCAGGCGTTGCGCTGGGTGTTGCCGAAGGCTTTGCGTGGGGTCCGTCATGCTTCACCGGGTCCTTCATAATCAGGTCCGGCGGGGTCTCGCCACGCTCCACCTTTTTCTTCAGCGGCTTGGGACGGCGGTCTTCTGTTTCGTAAGCATGGGTACGAATGTGGTCAAACACTGCGCTTACGCCCTCTTTGGACAGGTGCAGGCCATCATACACGGTGTAATCCGTCTTGCCGAAGCCGGTTTCTTCGTCCTTCAGCACTTCGGTAGTGTTCAAGAACTTCCAACCATTCTTTTCGCACATTCCGACCAGTGCAGCATTGAACTTGTCCACATTCTGCATGGAGATATAGTTGTAATCCCGATAGCGGTCTACCGGCGGGATTGCAGAAATGATAATATCGAAATAGGGGTATGCGTCATAGCACTTCTTGATGGCTTTTTCGTAGATTTCAACGTAGGTTTCCGGCTTGCCGGACAAATCGTTGGTGCCAAAAGCAAATACCACACGCTGGGGCTGAATCACAGGGATTGCCTTATCAATGGTTACCAGGCCTTTGTTGCCCTTGAATTTCACACTGGGCAGTGTGGTGATCTGGCTGGCGCTCATGCCGATTACACCAATACCATTATCCAGTGTGACAAAGCCGTAGTTCATGTAGCGAGCCGTGTTCGAGTCGCCGACAAACAGGGTGTTGTCCACATAGTCCTGTCCTGCATCTTCGGTTTCCGGCAGGATGGTGTCCGTAAACTTTTCCACGTCCAGCTTATCTGCCTGTGCATCGTATGCAGAATCATCTGCTGCTTCCGGGGTAGCAGTCACTGTCGGTGCATCCACATCCTGGTCACCCTCGTCGCCAAACACAACGTTGGAAATGCCCAGGCCCAACAGAATGCACAACGCAAATGCAGCAGCCGCTGCAATTGCAATGCCTTTGGGTTTTGACAAAAATCGTTTGAGTTGATCGATCCAATCCTGGAATTTTTTATCTTTAGCCTGCATGCTTCATACCTCTACTATCGAGTTCCATATTGTAATGTTTTCAGTCGCAGTTCCTTTTATATTACACTAAACTCCGAAAAATTTCCAGTCAAAACGTATTTTTTTCAAAACCGGCTGCCATTTTGTATATAAAAAAGGCCGCTGCTACGTTGCAGTGGCCTTTCTTTATGCTTCTTTTACACGTTTTCTTTTTTCTGGCTGGGCAGCAGATGTGCCTTTTTCAAAGCCGGATAAATTGCCAGAAACAACACCACGCAGCACACGCAGGAGAAGATGCTGTTGACCAGCGTCACACCGGAAGCAACCTTCGCAAACACAGTGGTGATGTCCGGGTCCAGACCAAAAATAAATCGGTTGCGGAAATATCCCAAGAACGGATCGGTAAACACATTCACCAAAAGGCCGGAGAATGCCGATGCGCCCACAATGCCCAAATAACGTGCCTTGGACATGGTTTTGGGGTCTCTGTCGTGCAGGTGCAGCACCTTATGTGCCACAGCGCCGCAAACCAGACCAATGATAAATTTCAAAATAAAGGTAGTAACTGCATAGCCCGGATCGCCTGCTACAATATCCGCAATGGACAAACCAATCGCACCTGCCAATCCGCCGGAAACGCCGTCCAGCAAAAGCGCCGTCAGCGCCGTAAAGGTATTGCCCAAGTGGAAAGATGAGCCCGTGCCCATAAAAGGCACGCGGAACAGATATGCCACGTAGCTCAGCGCAGCCATCAGGCCGATGATAGCGATTTCTCTTACCGAAAACTTTTTATGGCATGCCAGTGAAAACAACAGCACGACGGCTACCGCCGCAGCAAAAATCAGCCACATTTCTGTTACAGTCATGTTATAAGTTCCTCTTTTCTCTCTATGTGTATCCACGGCGCTTGACTTTTCTCTCTTCGCAGCGGATACTTTCAGTATATGCATTTCTGATACCATTAAAATATCCAGTACATTTATTTTTTATGGTGTCAGTTTTTGAAAAGAGGAATCCTATGCTGCAATTTTCCTTATTGTTAGATCAGGCCGAAGGGCCTTTGTACCAGCGGCTGTATCGTGCATTGGTCCGTCAGATTCGCACCGGTACATTAGCCGCAGGTGTACGTTTGCCCGGCAAACGCACGCTCGCCACCGAGCTTGGCATCTCCATCAACACCGTAGATACCGCCTATCAAATGCTGGCTGCCGAAGGCTATGTGGAAAGCCGCCCCCGCAGCGGTTTTGTCGTGCTGCCTTTCACGCAGGAGTTTCCCGTTGCCTCTCCGCCGCCTCAGCCAAAAGCTGCACCGGAGCCCCAGCCGGAAACGCCGTGGAAATTTGACCTGCGCACCGGTAGCGTCGATGCTGACCTGTTTCCTTTCCGCACCTGGGGGCGCATCCAGAAAGAGCTTTTATACTCTGCACCACAGCTGCTGGCCTACGGCGCACCGCAGGGCGATGAAAATCTGCGCGCTGCTTTGGCCCGCTATCTGGCCGCCTATCGCGGTGTGCAATGCACCCCGGAGCAAATCGTTGTCGGTGCAGGGCTGGAATATCTTCTGGGTCTGCTTGCGCCGCTTTTAGGCGGTATCTGTGCCGTGGAAGACCCCGGCTATGGTTCCACCCGACACATTCTGGAAAATAGCGGTCTGCCCTGCTGCGCCGTGCCTGTCGATAAATATGGTCTTTCCGCACAGGCTTTGGAAGAAAGCGGTGCAAATCTTTGCTATATCACCCCCAGCCACCAGTTCCCCACCGGCGTGACCATGAGCGCGCCCAGGCGCGCCGATTTGCTGGCCTGGGCCTCCAAGGCACCGGACCGCTATCTGTTGGAAGACGATTTTGACGCAGAATTTCGCTTTGACCAAAAGCCGCTGCCCAGCCTGCAAGGTATGGCTGGCGCAGATGGCCCGGTGGTTTACCTGTCTACCGTATCCCGCAGCTTAGCACCCAGTATTCGCTTGGCGTATATGGTTTTGCCTCAGCAGCTGCTCCCCCGGTGGAAACGCCGTTACGGCAGCTATGCCAACACGGTCAGCCGCTTTGAGCAGCAAACCTTCTGCCGTTTTATAGAGGACGGCTATTTCACCCGGCATCTGGCACGCACCCGCAATACCTGCAAACACCGGCGCGATGCACTGGTGTCCGCTTTGCAGTCTACTTTTGGGCGCAGCGCGATTCAGCTGCGCGGCATCCACACCGGCCTGCACTTGCTGCTGACTTTGCCCAATGGTCCAGATGAGCAGACCATGGTTGCATCAGCCGCCGCAGTTGGTGTGCGCCTGACCGGCCTTTCCTCTTATTTTCACACCGACCGCGCGCAGTGCCCCAGCCATACCGTGGTATTGGGCTATGGCTCTTTGCCGGAATCTGCCGCACCTGCGCTGGCTGCGCTCTTGAAAGAAGCCTGGAGCCAGCCCAGCGTCTCCTCATTGAACTCGTAACGACTGGTTTCCCCATTCCATTTCCCGGGCAATACGCCTGCTTCCGGCTGCATCTCGCTGTTGGACAAGAATTCCAGATTCTGCTCCAGCGAGAGCAATTCCGTACCCGTCAAATCGGTCAGCAGCTTGCTGCTGTGCTGTTTCAGTCCTTCCGGCAAAAGGGTCGGCAACCTGTCCAGCTTTTGTCTTGCCCACCCCTGCCATAAGGTAGCACGCGCCAGCGCCACCGTCGTCGGCGGCAGCAGCGACGCATTCATTTCGGTCAGATGCTGTAAAAAGCGATGTGCTCCAGTTACTGTCCAGCTTTCTGCATTTTCTGCAAGGCCAGCTGCCTTGCGCTGTTCTGCGGTCAAAGCGCCATTCAGCCCTACCCGCACGGTGCCGGCATCTTCCAGAATTGCCTGCCAGGTTTCCGGCGTTGCCGCCACATATCGG
>JAHHRK010000053.1 GCA_020025795.1 Faecalibacterium sp.
GGCGGATCATGGAAAAACAAAGTGGCGGCATCGGTGGCCTTGTTGTACAGTACCAACTGTTCCGCCGTCAGAAACTCCTCCGGGCTGGTTACAGCGGCGGCAATTTCTGCCTCGGTGGCCGCAGGAGCTTCGGTTGCCCGGCGGAATTCCTGAGATAATTCCACCCGCGGTGCAGGCTTTTCTGCCGGTTCTTCGTTGGGCAGGGTGGTACTGGATTGGGCAGGCGTGCTTTCGTCCGGCTGGAGCGGCGCATCGGCACTTTGACAGCCGGTCAGGCTGCCACACACCAAAACCAGTGCCAACATGGCAGTTGGTACGGCAAAGCCTGCCTTACCGGAAAGCAGCACGAAAGAATTTGCATGACAGCGTTTCATAAAAACACCCCCCTGGAAAGCCACAGCAAAAACAGATTTTATACTTTCATATTACACTTGCCGCATATGGGGTTCAATTGGGATTGTACCGAAAATAAAGGCTTGGTTTTGTGCCCTTTTTCGGGTCGATTCCACAGTTTATTTCTGGCTTCGACACAAGGTTGTAGGGAATGTGACAAAATTGACGGAAACCGTTGCAACCGGTCGGCTTTTCTGTTAGAATCTGTGAGAAGTTAAGGGAAGGGAGAGCGTCTGCTATGCGATATGAATCCTATATTACAAAAATGATTGCTTTTCATACTTCCTATCGTCACTTATAAAGAGGTGTCGCTATTTCGGCGATACCTCTTTTTTTGGGGAAAAAGGAGGATATTATGAGTGAGAAAATCGATTACTCCCAGGGCATTTACGATGCGAAATCTCTGGGCACGCCCAAGCTGCTGGTTTTGGGCGCACAGCACATGTTCGCTATGTTCGGCGCAACCGTGCTGGTTCCGCTGCTGACCGGCCTGAGCGTTTCTACCACGCTGCTGTGTGCTGGTCTGGGCACGCTGCTGTTCCACCTGATTACCAAGCGGAAGGTTCCCGCATTCCTGGGTTCTTCCTTCGCTTACCTGGGCGGCTTCGGTATTGTGGCACCCAAGCTGCTGGATGCGAACGGCGAAGCTACCATCGCAAACAAGGAAATGCTGCCCTACGCCTGCGCTGCGGTTGCATTCTCCGGTCTGGTCTACGTTCTGGTTTCTTTCCTGATTAAGACCTTCGGCATCCGCCGCATCATGAAGTTCTTCCCGCCTGTGGTCACCGGCCCCATCATCATCTCCATCGGCCTGATCCTGGCTCCCACCGCAGTTTCCAACTGCAGCACCAACTGGCTGCTGGCTATCGTTGCACTGGGCACCGTTGTGATCTGCAACATCTGGGGCAAGGGCATGGTCAAGATCCTGCCCATCCTGCTGGGCGTTCTGGTTTCTTACGCCGTTGCTGTGGCTACCCACGCAATCGACTTCACCGCAATCAGCCAGGCTCCGCTGCTGGGCCTGCCCCTGCACAAGGCTGAAATGGGCCTGTTTGCCATCGACGGCAGCGCAAGCTTCATCAGCGCACTGTTCACCATCATGCCCATCGCTCTGGCAACCATGATGGAGCACATCGGCGACATCGCAGCAATCAGCGCAACCACCGGCCATAACTACATCAACGAGCCTGGCCTGCACCGCACTCTGCTGGGCGACGGTCTGGCAACCACCATGGCTGGCCTGCTGGGCGGCCCGGCAAACACCACTTACGGCGAAAACACCGGCGTTCTGGCTCTGACCAAGATCTATGATCCCCTGGTTATCCGCATCGCAGCCTGCTTTGCCATCTTGCTGAGCTTCAGCCCCAAGTTTGAGGCAATCATCAACACCATTCCGGCCGGCATCATCGGCGGCATCAGCTTTGTGCTGTACGGCATGATCTCCGCAATCGGTGTGCGCAACGTGGTTGAGAACCATGTGGACTTCACCAACAGCCGCAACCTGATTATCGCAGCTGTCATCATGGTTTCCGCTCTGGGCTTCAACTCTGTGGGCGGCATCACCTTCCACATCGGCACCGTTGCCATCAACCTGTCCGGTCTGGCAATCGCTGCTCTGCTGGGTATCGTTCTGAATGCAATCCTGCCCGGCAATGATTACGAATTTGATATGCATACGGAAGACGGCGAAGGTGCAAGCCTGCGCGTTTAATCCGCACTAGAAGAAAGGCTTCGCTTGAGCGGAGCCTTTTTTCTGCACAAAAAAACCTGAAATCTGGTAGTTTTACTTGTGAAACAGGTCAGTTTGTACTATAATAAAATAATGTGGTACCGTATGCGGCGCTGTCTCTGGCAGGACACGCCGCCCTGGCGCAAAAGCCTCGTCGGTCGCATATATAAAGTAGAGAATCATTAGAGAGGGGATACAGTATGGCAACCGAATATTTTTCCATGAATCAGCAAGAGCTTTTGCAGGAACAGCAGCTGCTGCGCGCAGAGTATCAGAAGTACAAGAACATGGGCCTGGATCTGAACATGGCTCGCGGTAAACCTTGTACCGAACAGCTGGACCTGTCCAAGGAAATGCTGAAGATGGACAACTACATTGGCGAAAACGGTTTCGATGCCCGTAACTACGGCCTTTTGGAAGGTATGCCGGAAGCACGCCGCTTTTTTGCAGAGCTTCTGGACGTGGATAAGGACGAAGTGATCGTTGGCGGCAACTCTTCCTTGCAGCTGATGTATTACCTGATCGACCTGGGCTGGCGTCAGGGCTTCGTGGATTCGCCTCGTCCCTGGCGGCACTACAACAGCCTGAAATTCCTGTGCCCTGTGCCCGGTTACGACCGCCACTTCCGCATTACGGAGTATTTCGGCTTCCAGATGATCAACATTCCCATGACCGAGGACGGCCCCGATATGGATTTGGTCGAGGAGCTGGTGGCAAAGGATGACAGCATCAAGGGTATGTGGTGCGTGCCTGTTTACTCCAACCCGGACGGCTACTGCTATTCTGCCGAAACTGTGCAGCGCCTGGCCAGCATGAAGACCGCTGCCCCCGACTTTAAGATCATCTGGGACAACGCCTACATCGTGCATCATCTGACCGACACCATGTACGGCTGCCCCAACCTGCTGACGGAATGCCGCAAGGCAGGCAACCCGGAGCGTCCGCTGATTTTCTGCTCTACCAGCAAAATCACCTATCCGGGCGCAGGCGTTTCGGCTCTGGCAGCCAGCGTGCGCAATATCCAGAGCATCACCAAGAACATGATGCCCATGATTATCAGCTTTGATAAGATGAATCAGCTGCGCCATGTGCAGTTCTTGCATAACAAGGCTGGCGTTCTGGAGCACATGAAGAAGCATCGTGCTATTTTGCAGCCCAAGTTCCAGCTGGTCGAGCGCACCTTTGCCGAGCAGCTTGGCCCCTGCGGCAAGATTGCACGCTGGACCGACCCCAAGGGCGGCTATTTTATCAGCCTGTATGTGCAGGAAGGCTGCGCTAAGCGCGTTGCCCAGCTGTGCAAGGATGCAGGCCTGACTTTGACCGGCGCCGGCGCATCGTATCCTTACGGCCTGGACCCCAAGGACGAGCACCTGCGCATCGCACCTACTTACCCTTCGCTCGAAGAGCTGCGTACAGCATCGCATCTGTTGACAACCTGCGTTCGATTGGCAACAGTGGAGAAACTGCTGAGTAAATAAAAAAGAAAGAAAGAAGCGTAATGTCCGGCAAAACGGGCATTACAGGAGGCACACATGAAGATCAAGGGAAAAGCATGGCATCTTGTAGTAACGGTAATGCTGATTCTGGTATTTTCCTTTACTGCATTTTTCGGCGTGAGCGGCCAGTATGGCGACACGAAGACAACGTACGTGAAAGGTGCGTCCGATATCCGCTTTGGTGTTGACATCAAGGGCGGCGTAAACGTCACCTTCCAGGCGTCCGAAGGCTACGATGCAACGGACGAACAGATGGATGCCGCCAAGAGCGTCATCGAGAACCGTCTGGTCGGCCTGAACATCACCGACTACGAAGTGTATGTTGACAACAACGCACACAACATCATTCTGGAGTTCCCCTGGCAGTCCGGCGAAGAAAACTTTGATCCGGAAGCAGCCATCGAGGAAATCGGCGCAACGGCATACATGACCTTCCGCAAGGGCGCAAATGCGGACGGCGAAATGATTCTGGACGGCTCCATGGTCGAGTCTGCACAGCCGGCTTACGGCCCCGTGCAGCAGGGCGGCGCTTCGGAATATTATGTCGTGCTGAAATTCAATAAGGACGGCGGCAAGGCTTTTGGCGATGCAACCACCGAGCTGGCACCTGAACGCGGTGCAATCAGCATCTGGCTGGATGACCAGAACATCAGCGTTGCAAGCGTCAATGCTGCCATCACCAGCGGTGAGGCAATCATCACCAACCGTGATTTCACCCAGGAAGAAGTGGTTCAGCTGGCACGCCAGATCAACTCCGGCGCACTGCCTTTCTCTCTGGAAGTGGAAGGCTATGAGACCAAGAGCCCCACGCTGGGCGAAAACAGCCTGGAAGCAATGGTCAAGGCCGGTGTCATCGCCTTTGTCCTGATCTTCCTGTTCATGACTCTGGTCTATCGTCTGCCCGGTTTCCTGGCAGGCATCGCACTGCTGGGCCAGGTGGCAGCAACGCTGGCATTTGTTTCCGGCTACTTTACCATCTTCCCCAGCTTTACGCTGACTCTGCCGGGTATTGCAGGTATCATCCTGGCCATCGGTATGGGCGTTGACGCAAACGTCATTACCGCTGAGCGTATCCGCGAAGAGCTGGCAAACGGCAAATCTATCGAAGGCGCAGTCAAGGCTGGCTTCAAGCGCGGCCTGTCTCCCATTATTGACGGCAACGTCACCATCGTCATCGTGGCTCTGGTTCTGATGGGCGCATTTGGCCCCACCGACAGCCTGCTGGCAAAGCTGATGACTCCGCTGTTCTTTGCATTTGGACCTTCCACCACCGGCACCATCTATGCCTTTGGTTACACCCTGCTGGTTGGCGTTCTGCTGAACTTCGTGTTCGGTGTTGGCGCAACCCGCCTGATGATCCGTGGCGCAGTCGGCGTGCGTGCTCTGCATAAGCCCTGGCTGTTTGGCGCAAAGTCCAACGAGCTGGTTCCCGTCCAGGAATCCCAGCCTGAGGCAAAGCGCGATGTTACCGGCAAGCGCAAGGTATTTATGTCCTTCGCAGCAGCTGTACTGGTTGTGATCTTTGTCTGCGCCGGCGTGTTCGGCGTCAAGCTGGACACCTCCTTCACCGGCGGTGCTATCATTACTCTGGGCTATGAGGGCGAGCTGGATGTCAATGCCTTCACCGAGCAGGCTCAGCAGATTCTGGGCACGGACCATCTGACTGTCCGTACCGGCAACAATGCTGCTACCGGCGCACAGACCGTCACCGTGAATATGCCTGGCACTGACACTGTCACCGTCGAGCAGGTGCAGGATCTGACCGCTAAGACGGACGAAGCATTCAAGGACAACGCAATCGAGCAGCTGTCCCTGAGCAACGTCAGCCCCACGATGGGCAGCAAGTTCCTGCGCAAGAGCCTGGTGGCTGTTGTGTTTGCACTGGTGCTGATCCTGATCTACGTGGCAATCCGCTTCTCCAAGATCGGCGGCCTGACCGGCGGCGCAATGGCAATCGTGGCACTGATCGTTGACCTGAGCGTGGTGTTCGGCGCATTCGTATTCATGCGCGCACCGCTGGACGGCAACTTTATCGCTGCTATGCTGACCATCCTGGGCTACTCCATCAACGATACCGTCGTTCTGTATGACCGTATCCGTGAGGATCGTACTCTGGCCGGCAAGAAGATGCCTTTCGACCAGCTGGTCAACCTGTCCATCAACCAGTCCATGCGCCGTACCATCATCACCACTGTGACGACGGTTATGGCTCTGGCTGTGCTGTGCACTGTGGCAAAGGTCTACGGCCTGAACAGCGTGTTCACCTTTGCATTCCCGCTGATGATGGGTATGATCAGCGGCGTGTTTACCTCTCTGTGCATTTCCACCTCCTGCTGGGTTAGCTGGGAGCTGCGCAAGGGCAAAAAGACTGAGAAAAACTAATCGGCCTGAGCCGTTACAAGAAAAGGAGCGCGGACTATGAGATGTCCCTATTGCGGTGAAAGTGAGTCCAAGGTGATCGATTCCCGTCCCACCGAGGACGGCGAAAAGATTCGCAGAAGAAGAGAATGTCTGGGCTGCAAAAAGCGTTTTACCACCTACGAGGTGGTGGAAACCGTTCCTTTGATGGTTGTAAAAAAAGATGGCTCACGCCAGACATTCGACCGGCAAAAGCTGCTCAACGGTATGGTGCGCAGCTGTGAAAAACGTCCTGTCAGCTACGAAATGCTGGAAAACGCAGTGGATGCCATCGAGCAGACGCTGTTGAATTCCTACGACCGCGAGGTCAGCAGCATGTATATCGGTGAACTGGCCATGCAGGAGCTGAAGAAAATCGACGAAGTGGCATACGTCCGCTTTGCGTCGGTGTATCGTCAGTTCAGCGACCTGAACACCTTTATGGATGAGCTGAAGGATATGCTGGATTCCCGCTCAAAGCGTTCGGAAAAATAACAATGAGAGAGCTCGCAGCTGGCTGCGGGCTCTTTCTGTTTCTACCAGCAAATCCTCCGAGTTGTCCTGCGCATAGGCCGGCAGCGCGCTCAGCGTGGTATCCAGCTCCGAAATCTGCGTGTGTGCGATAAACAGCGCCAGCAGTGTTTGCTTTTTCCGTAAAATGGTCTTTGCGCTTTCGGCAGCGGTTTGAGCTTCGGCCCAATTTTCCGTTTGGGCGGATTGGGTCACACGGTCCAGCTGCTGGGTCAAATCCCGGCTCAGCTGGCGCATCAGGTGGCTGCTCCAAATCGTAACGAAAATCAGCATAGCCAGAATCAGAGCGGCGGCAATAGCACGTTTTTTCATACAGCATCCTCCTTGGGACACCCATTCCGGTGTCCCTTTTTTTTGATCCAAACACAGGCCCCGGTCTCATCGCCTAAAACGGCAAGCAGCTCGCTGGGGTCGATGTGCTTTTTGTGGATTTCTTTTTCCATCCATGCGTTGTTTTTGCCGCAGCAGGCCAGATTTTGCGTGATGCACTGGCCGTCCATCCAAAAGGGCAGCACGGGGGTCTGCTTCTCCTCCGGCAAAGCCAAATCCTCTTTGGTGACGGTTTCCTTGTTCGGATATTTGGCGGCGTGGACCGTGCCGTTTGGCTCTACTATCGCATAGCAGACTTCCCGAATATCGAAAATTTCCTGTCCGCGCAGCGCCTCCAAAAGGTCCTCCACGCGCAGGCGCAGCTCGGAAAGCACAGACTGGTTGACAATGCCGTTTTGAATCACGATTTTGGGATTGCCCAGCACCAGCCGCGCGTAAGCCGGGAGTTTCAGCACCAGAATCGAATCAATGATTTCGATTGCAGTAATCAGAAACAGCGGCACAAGGCTGGTCCAAAGCGGCGTATCGGCCGATTCGATGGAAAGCGAAGCCAGATTGGAAATCAAAATGGTGGAAACCAGCTCGGCTGGCTGCAATTCGCCCAGCTGGCGCTTGCCCATCAGGCGCATGGCAATCAGAACGCAAAAGTAAATGATAACGGTGCGCAGCAGCAGCACATACATGAAAATTACCTCCTCGACTGCGGCATGAAAAACACCCTGCACGGGCATAATGAACCCGAGGTGAATGACGATGCCAAAGAAATTAAGCTCCTGTTTGCAGGAGAATCTGGCGGTCCTACACGATATGTTTGGAGCGTCCGGAGATTTTTATGCAAAAGAAATTTCCATTGATGGGGTCCCGGCGGCCATTGTTTTGTTCGACAATCTGGCGGGGCTGCAAGGCCTGTGGACCATCGCGCTGGACCGCATCAGCCATACGCATATGACCCAGCGCTTGCAGGCGCTTGGCGGGGGAGAGTCGCTGTATAACTATCTGATGCAGCAGACCGACATCCCGGCGGAGCAAACGCCCATTCAAACCTGGGACGACGCCATCAAAATGACCACGGCCGGCTTTGCGCTGCTTTTTTTGGACGGCGTGGATAAGGCGCTTGCCTTCTCGGTGCAAACGCTGAAATATCGTTCGGTGCAGACGCCTTCGGCAGAAGGCAATATGCGCGGCTCGCGCGAAGGTTTTTGCGAAATTTTGCGTGTGAACATCAGCCTTTTGCGGCGGCTTTTGCGCACAAAGGACTTTGTGGCGGAAACCATCCAGAGCGATACTTCGCTGAAAACCGAATATGCCCTTTGCTATGACCGCACCGCCGCCGACCCCAAAAAGGTCAAAGCCCTGAAAGACCGGCTGGCCCAGGCGAATCCGCCGGTGCTGTTGGATTCCAGCTACTTTGTGCCATGGCTGAAAATCCGCGGTATCCGGTTGTTTTCGCCCATCGGCTATACCGAGCGCCCGGCCGTGGCGGCGGCAAAAATTCAGGAAGGCAAAATCCTTGTCATGGTCAACGGCAGCCCGTCCGCTTTGATTGTGCCGTTTTTGTTCATCGAGAACTTTACCTGTCTGGACGATTACGCCGGGCCGGCCTACTTTGCGGCGCTGCTGCGCATCCTGAAAATCTTTTCCTTCCTTTTGACCATCACCCTGCCGGGCGTTTTTATATGTGCCGCGGCCTATACGCCGGAGCTAATCCCGGCGGAGCTGCTCTATAAAATCGCTGCCGCCGAACAAGGCACACCACTGCCGCTGTTTGCGGAAATGTTGGTGGTGATTCTGGTGCTGGAAATCATCCGCGAAGCCGGCCTGCGTATGCCGGATTCGCTGGGCAATTCCGTCAGCCTGGTTGCCGCGCTGATTGTGGGCGATGCTGCCATCAGTGCAGGTGTGCTTTCCACCTATGTGATTTTGGTGGCGGCGGTGACTTCCATTGCCATGTTCGTTACGCCATCGCTGTACGAGCCGGCGTCCGTGCTGCGTATGTTATTTCTGGTGGGCGGCGGCGTTGCCGGTCCGGTAGGCATTGCCGCCGTGGCAATCTTTGCGCTGCTGGCGCTGTCCACGCCGGAAATTCTGGATACCTCGTATATGACCATGCTCATGCCCATGAAGCACAGCCTTTGGGTGGACGGCCTGATGCGCAAAAAGCTGCCGGATTTGGCGCGCCACGAGCAAACGCGTCCGGCCGGAAAGGGGGATGAAATCTGATGCAGAGCTGTACACCGTTTTATGTGATTGGCCTGTCGGAGCTGATATATCTGTTGATGCAAAGCCGCACCGCCTACTACACCGCCAGAGAAGGCATTTTGGCGGCGCTTCTGCTGGGACTTTGCAATCTCCCTTTCCTGTGGCTGCTGAGTAAAATCAACACCTGTCCGCGCTGGAAAACCGCAAAGCCGCTGTGCGGCAAAGTGCTGGCCGTGGTTTTGTTTTGCTGGGGCTGGGTGCAGATTTTCCACATCAGCGATGTGTGCCGCCGGGAATATCAGGCAGGCGGCGTGTGGATTTTGCTGTTGGTGATTGGCCTTTTGGCGCTGCGCGCCGATTGGCATTCGCTCAGCCGCATGACGCAGACCATCTGGGGCATTGCGCTGGTGGCAGTGGTACTTCTGGTGGGCGTGATGCGCCATGTCAGCTGGAAGAACCTGTCCTTTGACCCCATTGATACCGGCCGTGTGCAGCAGGCGTATGTTGCGCTGTTTTACTGGTGTCCGGAGTTTCTGGCGCTGCCGTGGATGGGCTGCACGGGTAAAAAGTTTTGGTGGAAGCTGCCTGCGGTGCTGTTTTCCTTGCAGAGCCTTGGCATGCTTGCCGCCGAAGCGGTGTTTGGGTGGGAAGCTGAAACCGGCCGTTTCCCGGCTTTGGAAGCGGTGCGCTGCTGCGGAATCGGTGCTTTTTCCCGTTTGGACGATATTTTTGTGGGGCTGTGGCTGTTTTTGTGCCTGTACCGCATTGCGGTGCTCTGGCAGCTGATTCAGATTGTAAGCAGGGGGGAACGCAACATTGCATTGCAGAAAGAATAAGATGGTAGGGGTACTGCTGCTGTTATTGCTCATTTTTGCTTTGGTGAGCGAAAAGCTGCCTACCATGCGGAAAAAGACCATCGTGCGTGGGGTACAGCTCAGTACCGAAGCCGACGGCTACGGCGTGACGCTTTTGTATCACGATGTGCAGCCTGCATCGGATGCTGCCGACGCCAAAGAACAGCTGGGCATTGCCATCGGCAGCGGCGAATCGCTGCCACAGGCTTATGCGGACGCCGAAGAAAAGCTGCCGGGGCGTGCGGTATATAAACTGTGCGATGTGATGCTGCTTTCGGATACAGAAATGCTTTCGGATTTGCAGCAGGTGGTGGACGTGGTCGCCGAAAACCAAAAAGGTTGGCTGGCAGCCAATCTGCTTTTTTCTGATGGGGCAATGATTGACGAAAAGACCGAGGACGTATCCAAAATCTACACCCGGT
>JAHHRK010000054.1 GCA_020025795.1 Faecalibacterium sp.
ACCGGCCGTACCATCCTGCGCCTGAACGGCGAAAAGACCGGCGGCCAGGTGCTGTTCAACGGCAAGGAAGTTTACGATCTGTCCAACAAGGAAATGCGTGAGATGCGCACCAAGATGCAGATCATCTTCCAGGATCCGTTCTCCAGCCTGTCCCCCCGTCTGCCTGTCGGCGAAATCATCGGCGAAGCTGTGCGTGAGCACAAGCTGTGCAAGCCGGATGAATTCAACGATTACGTGGACCGTATTATGGACCACTGCGGCCTGCAGCCCTTCCACAAGGACCGCTATCCCCACGAGTTCTCCGGTGGTCAGCGTCAGCGTATCTGCATTGCACGTGCACTGGCTCTGAACCCTGAGTTCGTTGTGTGTGACGAGCCGGTTTCCGCACTGGACGTTTCCATTCAGGCACAGATCATCAACCTGCTGAATGAACTGCAGGAGCGTTATAAGCTGACCTACCTGTTCATTTCTCATGATCTGTCTGTTGTTGAGCACATCTCCGATACAGTCGGCGTTATGTATCTGGGCGGCCTGGTTGAGTACGGTGAAACTGCGGATATCTTCCGTAACCCGCTGCACCCCTACACCAAGGCTCTGTTCTCTGCAATTCCGATTCCTGACCCCAACGTCAAGATGAATCGTATCGTGCTGGAAGGTTCTATTCCTTCTCCTGCAAATCCGCCGTCTGGCTGTAAGTTCCACACCCGTTGCCAGTATTGCAGCAAGCGTTGCCGCGAGGAAGCTCCCAAGCAGCGTGAGGTCGAGCCGGGTCATTTTGTCCGCTGCCACTTGTTTGACGAGTAATGGCAAAGTGGAATAAAAACAGTCCCATTGAGGATCCCGATGACGATGGCCGCACCATAGCGGATATGAGTGACCTTGCCCCCCACCGCAATTGGCTGGGCGGCTGGTCGGACTCAACTGGTAAGAGCAGCATGACTCGGAAAGAATTTTCTGAGCCGCAGCCAAAACCGGAAAGTCGTCCCTGGGAACAGCCGGAAACGCTGAGTGGAGAACAGCGCTTCTGGGCCATAATGGGTGCATTGAAAGCAGCACTGTTGCTGGGCTTGGCCTATGTTGTTGGACTGGGTCTGATAGCGTGGTTGTTACTTTCGATCTGGAGCTGAATGAAAGGCTTCTGCTATAAGCAGAAGCCTTTTTTAAGACTCAAAATAATAAGTCATACTATAAATGTTTGCCTCTGTACGAGAAAGAAAGGAGTGTTGTCCATGAAAAAAAGACCTGTTATTGGCATCCCTTATATTGGTTCGGGTGCAGAACACCATTATATGCTGGGAAATTATATTTTTGCTTTGCTGCGCGCAGGTGCGCGCCCCAAGATTTTGAAACGTACCGATGATCCTGCGGTATTCAAACAGTATCTGGAACTGTGTGATGGCTTTTTGATGCCAGGTGGCCCGGATATCGATCCCAGCCGTTACGGCCGTGAAAAAGAGCCAGAATGTGGCGAAATTGATCCGGCACGTGATGATTTCGAGCTGGAGTTGCTGAAATGGCTGCTGCCCACGCAGAAACCGATTCTGGGTATTTGCCGCGGCTGTCAGGCGCTGGCTGTGGCATCTGGTGGTACTCTGATTCAGGACATCACCTCCAAGCAGGCATTCAATCATCACAATAGAGAGAATCTGCGGAAAGCAATGCATTTCATTACGCTGGAAGGCGACAGCATTTTGCGCGATATTCTGCCGGAAAATGAGGACACTATGCGTGTAAACACATGGCACCATCAGGTAGTGGAACAGCCGGGGCAGGGGATGCGTGTAATCGCATACAGCCCGGACGGCTTTGCAGAAGCCATTCAGCACGATGACAGAGCGTTTTGCCTGGGTGTGCAGTGGCATCCGGAGCATCTGATCTTTCGCGACAAAAAGCAGCAGCATATCTTCAATGCATTCATTCGGGCCTGCCGATAAAGCACAAATGCTTTACGGCGTGGTATCGTGAAAAACAACAAATATCGATGCAGGGAAAAGCGGCGTGCAGGGGAAATCCTGCGCGCCATTTTTTTCGGGAACATCGGCGACTTTTAACGATGCGGACATATCTGTGTGGAAACATTGCGAAGATTGGACACCGGAAGCGAGAAGAATTTTTACGGAATACGGTATGAATTGGATAGCTGCTGAAAAGTAAAAGCACTTTCCATCGTTTTACCGAAGAAACTTATTGTCGGAATCGTTGGAAAGCACTGCCTTTTTGTGGTATGATATACAGGTTAAGTAAAAAGGAAAGGATGTACCAATTTGGAAACAAAGACGAAGCAAGGGCGTGCGGTTGCCTTGCTACCTATTGGCGTATTTTTGGTGGTTTTTCTTGGTTCCGGCATCATCACCGGAGACTTCTATGCGATGCCGACAATCATTGCTTTTTTGATTGCGCTGGGCGTTGCATTTATGCAGAACAAAGCGCTGTCGTTCAATGACAAAATGACATTGATCGCAAAAGGCGTAGGAGACGAAAACATCGTTACCATGTGCCTGATTTTTTTGTGTGCTGGTGGATTTTCCGGAGCTGTATCCGCAGCTGGCGGCGTGGAAAGCACAGTCGCACTGGGCTTGTCCATTTTGCCGCCCAAAGTGGCGGTTGTGGGCTTGTTTGTGATTGGCTGTTTTATCTCGATTTCGATGGGCACTTCAATGGGAACCATCACTACACTGGCACCGATTGCGGTGGGAATCAGCCAGACCGCAGGCTTTCCGGTGGAAATTTGTATTGGTGCCGTTATGTGCGGTGCAATGTTTGGCGATAACCTGTCTATGATTTCGGATACAACCATCGCGGCGGTCAAAACGCAGGGCTGTGAGATGAAGGATAAGTTCAGAGAGAACTTTTTCATCGTGCTGCCTGCCGCATTGATGACCATTGTCCTGTTCTTCCTACTGACGCGCACCGGTGGCACTGCAATCACGGAGAATCTGGAGTATGACCTGTTTAAGGTAATGCCGTATTTCCTGGTCCTGATTGGCGCGCTCATTGGCGTAAATGTATTTGTGGTGCTGATCAGTGGTACGGTGGTTTCGCTGATTGTAGGTGTGGTCAGCGGAAGCATTCCGGTAAGCCAGATGTTCCAGGTGGTGGGCAACGGCGTAACAGGAATGTACGACATCACGGTGATCTCCATTATCGTGGCTTGTATCGTTTCTCTGGTGCGTGAATATGGCGGTATCCAGTTTGTACTGGACTGCATCGAAAAGCGCGTCCATAGCCCGCGTGGTGCCGAAGCTGGTATTGCAGGTCTGGCATTGATGGTAGATGCCTGTACCGCAAATAATACCGTCGCAATTGTTATGGCTGGTCCCATTGCAAAAGACATCAGCGAAAACTATGACATCTCGCCCAAGCGTGCGGCTTCGCTGCTGGATATTTTCAGTTCCGTGGGGCAGGGAATGATTCCATACGGCGCTCAGCTACTCAGTGCAGCCACGCTGACGGGATTGACACCGTTCCAAATCATGCCATATCTATACTATCCGTTTTTGATGGCAGTGAGTGCGATGATTTTCATTTGTTTCCGTAAAAAGCGTGCTTGATTCAAAACAATATGTATAAATTAATAAAAAAGCGACACGATGTATTATCGTGCCGCTTTTTTATTAGGAAAAGTCTGGTGTTCAGCCGAAAGCACTGCGTTTCCCAACCAGAGGCTAAAAACTTCCTTGCCGAAAATAAATTTTACAAAATGGAATTTTATTTGCCATTTATCCTGACGGGATGTGTCTGAAAAGCAGATTAGTTCTGCTCAGCCTGAGAAGATGCAGGCATCTTTACGCCTATCTTCTTCAGATAGTGGTCAATCATGCGGTTACTCTTGTCCGCGAACATCGGCTCGCCAAAATCTTGCGCAGCCAGCTGACTACTGCCGTTTGCACTCTCTGCCGGCCCAGACTATGGGGCCGAACTGGAACAGGTGCAACTCGTCGTCTACGCCTGTTTTGGTGTAAGCGTTTACAATGGCCCGTACACCGTAAGGAGTAAGCCGGTCTTTTACCGTCGCAAACAGGAATGCAGGCGGTGCATTGGCATCGATTGCACCGAAGGCATCCAGCACTTTTATGTCCGCTGCGGTGGGATTCGCTTTGCCAGTCAAAAGCTGTGTAAAGAAAGTGTTTTGCGGACCGTCCATACTTGCCACAGGATAGCCCAGCAACAGCGTATTGGGCTTGTTTTCGGCCAGCATACCGGCAGCAGCGTCAGATGACCGCTGGCGGAAAAAGCACAGACAGCCATCTGGTCTGCTGCAATATGCCATTCGGCAGCGTGCTCGCACACAAGACCAATCGCCAGGAGACTTCAGCAAAAGGAGAAAACCCCGGCTGCGTCAAACCGCACGGAATTGTTCAGCACAAAAGTGCGGAAGCCTCGTGCAGCATAGGCCAGTATAATCGGTTCGCCTTCGGTAGCGGCGTAACAGAGGTGTCCATCTATTCTAAAGAAAGCGATATACAATGGCAGAGAAACACTTTACGCATCCGGCAGGAAAGCGTATAATAGGCGGCAATAAAAGGAAGGGAGAAAAAAGATGCAGGACATTTTGGTTGTAGTAGATATGCAGAACGATTTTGTGGATGGTGCGCTTGGTTCCAGTGCAGCACAGGCCATCGTTCCGAAGGTCGTAGAGAAAATTCAGAGCTTTCCTGGTACGGTGCTGTTTACCCGTGATACCCACGAGGCGGACTATTTGCAGACGCAGGAAGGAAAGAATCTGCCGGTGCCGCATTGCATCCGGAACACAAAAGGCTGGCAGCTCTGCCCGGCGGTCGAGCAGCTGCGCCACACCGAGCCGCTGAACAAGGTCACATTTGGATCTCGCCAGCTGGGTGAGCTTTTATGCCGTATGGATCTGCAGCAGGCCATTGGCAGCGTGACGTTGGTGGGCCTTTGCACCGATATCTGCGTGATTTCCAATGCAATGCTGGTGAAGGCCTTTTTGCCGGAAGTTCCTGTGATTGTGGATGCCTCTTGCTGTGCTGGTGTCACGGCGGAAAGCCATCAGACGGCGCTGGATACCATGCGTGCATGCCAGATCAAAATTGAGAACGACAAATAAGCGAAAAAGTAAAACTTTTTTCTTGCATTGTGACGAAAAATGCTTTATACTCTGAAAAGAAACACTGAAGTTTCTGATATCAGTAATACATATTTATCATAAAACACAGGAGGCTTGACAATGGATCAGAACAAGAGACCTGAAAGCATGGAACGAATCACGACTGCTGCATTGGCAGAAAAGTTTATTGAAGAGCAGGTTGCTGCTGTACGTGCACAGGTTGGCGACAAGAAGGTGCTGCTGGCACTGTCTGGCGGCGTAGACAGCTCTGTTGTAGCTGCACTGCTGATCAAGGCAATTGGTAAGCAGCTGGTCTGCGTACACGTTAACCACGGTCTGATGCGCAAGGGCGAAAGCGAGCAGGTTCTGGAAGTGTTCGGTTCTCAGATGGACGCAAACCTGATCTATGTGGACGCTACCGAGCGTTTCCTGACCAAGCTGGAAGGTGTCACCGATCCTGAGACCAAGCGTAAGATTATCGGCGGCGAGTTCATCGAAGTCTTTAACGAAGAAGCTCGCAAGCAGGAGGGCATTTCCTTCCTGGCACAGGGCACCATTTACCCCGACATCCTGGAGAGCGATGGCGTCAAGGCACACCACAACGTTGGTGGCCTGCCTGAGGACATGAATTTCGAGCTGGTTGAGCCGGTTCGTCTGCTGTTCAAGGACGAAGTCCGCGTGGTTGGTGCAGCACTGGGCCTGCCCGATTCCATGGTCAACCGTCAGCCGTTCCCCGGCCCCGGCCTGGGCGTGCGCTGCACTGGCGCTATCACTCGCGATCGTCTGCACTCTCTGCGTGAGTCCGACGCTATCCTGCGTGAAGAGTTCGAGAAGGCTGGCCTGACCAAGCAGGTTTGGCAGTTCTTCACCGTCGTGCCCGACTTCCGTTCTACCGGTGTCCGTGACGGCAAGCGTGCATGGGATTGGCCTGTGATCATCCGTGCTGTCAACACTGTTGACGCTATGACCGCAACTGTGCCTGAGCTGGATTGGGCGGTTCTGAAGAAGATCACCGATCGTATCCTGGCTGAGGTTCCCGGCGTCTGCCGTGTCCTGTACGATCTGAGCCCCAAGGGCCCCGCTACCATCGAGTGGGAATAATTTCAGCACTTGAACAATTCTTAGTTTGCAAGGATTTTCGCTGATACTATGCCATTTTGGCAACGAAGTGGCAACCTTATTTGATTTATCGCAAAGGAAAGAGCTAACTGACTTTTGAAAGCCGGTTAGCTCTTTTTGTTATTGCTGTGTAATCGAGTGAAAGTATCCTTCAGCAAGCAGCAGCTCTAATACACGAGCCTCCCGCTCAAGCATGACCTGATTGGTTGAACCGTGCTTTTCCTCTCGGTTGACTTTGATTGCATGCATAGGGTCTACGACTTCTAGGGTGTATTCTTCATCCGCTTCGTAGGCGTCCAAATGCTGCGGATGAATGGTATCTTCTGCGCTGCAAATGTAATAATAGTTGTCCTGTATAAAAACGGTGTTGTGTTCGCCTTTTTCAATTCTGTGCACAGAGCCGTATTCTTGAATACTTTCTGGGATGACGGCGAGACCGGATTCTTCGGCAACCTCTCGTATGAGCGTGTCAACCTGATTTTCGCCGGGTTCCATGCCGCCGCCGGGAAATTTGTAGTAGTTATATTTGATGCTGTGGACCATACAAACTTTGTTGCCGCGTACAATGATTCCACGGACGGATGGCCGTATAAAGGGTTTGCTGCACATATCGTAGTTTTTGGCATCGAGTTCAAATAAAGAACGCATACACTTTCCTCCTGAAAAAGGTTAACCGCTATGGGGAATGCCATGAATTGTGGGAAACGGAATAGCCAGAGCAACGGTAAAATTTTACTCCGGCTTAGAATATATACTGCACAAAATGAGGCCGTCATGACCAGGCAAAAAGCAACCAGAAGAACCGGAAGTTCCAGAATAGATATGCGGTCTTATGGGATGGACTTTGCGATTTGTGCAAAGTGAAAGATGGTACGTGCAGTCTGTCTCAAATTCTCAAATGTCTGTGTCTTGGCAATGGTAAAAGGGACGGCTTGGCGATTGATACTGAAAATAGCACTTACGCCGATATCATATACCGCATCGGCACCATCGCCGATATCGCCGACAATAGCGATGACGGGAACGTGATGCTTTTTGGCTCGCTTCGCGATGCCGGCGATCACTTTTCCATGGACACTTTGCCCGTCGATACGTCCTTCACCGGTGATCACCATTGAGCAGTCCTGCAGCATTTCATCATATTGCACGGTGTCCAGAACAACGTCAATGCCGCTGCGCAATTCTGCACCAAAGAAGGCCACCGCACCGGCTCCCATACCGCCAGCTGCGCCAGCGCCTTTCATGGTCAAAACGTCTTTGCCAAGATCATGGCGGACAACATCTGCCATGCGATGCAGGCCATTATCCAGCAACGGAATCTGGGCCTCACTAGCGCCTTTCTGAGGCGCAAATACCGTGGCAGCACCAGAAGGACCGCACAGGGGATTGTCAATATCACACATGGCGATGACTTTTACTTGAGATAAGCGCGCATCCAATCCAGAAAGATCAATATGTGTGATCTCACACAAGGTGTCACCCACCGGAACAAAACTTTGCCCGGCAGCATTCAAAAATTGTACGCCGAGCGCAGCAGCGGCGCCGGTACCCCCGTCATTTGTGGCAGAGCCGCCTAAACCCAGAATAATTTTTTGTGCGCCATTGTCCAAGGCTGCACGCATTAACTGCCCAACGCCAAAGGTTGTGGTTTGTCCGGCATTACAGTGATCACCGGCCAGCGGAAGCCCGGCGGCAGCGGCCATTTCAATGACAGCAGTATCGCCGATCATGCCGTAAAAACTGCGAATGGTTTCACCATAAGGGCCTTGGACGGATACCGTTTTCTTTTCACCGGGAAGAACGGAAAGAAAAGCGTCTACACTTCCTTCGCCGCCGTCAGCAACTTCGACGCATATGGTCTCGGCCTGCGGCCAGCAGGCAACAGCTTCCTGGCGTATGATCTGACCGACCTGGCGGCTGGACATGGTTCCTTTGAAAGAGTCGGGAATGATGACGATTTTTTTCATAACGCACCTCAACCAATGGGAATACAAATAAGAGCCAGGCTCATACAAGAAGCAGCTGCCTTGGTTTGAAAAGCCTGGTAACAGAAAATAAATTTTTTAGTATGCATACTTTCATAATACCGCTGATGAAAGGGCGCGTAAATAGCTTTTGGCAGATGAAACCTGCTGCGCAGGAATAGAGAAACGGCAGAATCCCTCAAAATTTATAAAGGTATGGGAAAGGCATACTTGCCGGTGTACAATTAAAAGTTGCAAAAAAAGACTTTTTATTGTGATTCTGTCAAAAATTCGGTATAATAGTAATATGGCAATTTATGGCCGCAAGCCGGATGTACGGATTGCAGCTTGCTGAAATAGAAAAGGAGCTATTCGAAATGAGAGGAAAAAAATACTTCTGGACGCTGGTAGTGGTCTATCTGGCCTATCTGTGCCATGGCGTGCAGGCAATTGTGGCATCTCAAAACCTGAGTGCATTGGCCGTCCAATGGGGGACTGATGCAGCTGGCGTATACAATGCAATCTCTTACACAGGCTTGGCAAAATTCGTAACGGTTTGGATCTGCGGCGAAATTTCGGACCGCATCGGTCGCCGTAAATGTGCGGTGACAGGTGCAGCCTTATACGTGATTTTCTTTTTGGGCTGCATGACTACAACCAACTATGCGGTTGCCTGCGCCTGCATGTTCCTGGCCGGTGCAGCAACCTCCCTGTTTGACGGCTGCCTGTACGCAGCGGCACAGGAAAGCTGGCCGAAATCTTCCGGCTCTGCTGTGATTCTCATTAAGGGTTTTATCTCGGTGTCAGGTCTGCTGTATCCCATGCTGGTTGTTTCCTTGCGGAATATGGGCGCATGGAAGGTCGGCTTGATTGTTCCGGCAATCGCTTCGGCTGTTTTGCTGGTGCTGGCACTGGTGGTGCCGTTCTCTTATGATGAAGAACTGAAAGCACGCAAAGCCGCTGGCCTGAGCGCAAAAGAAAATGCGAATACATTGGATACGGATGCACGCGCAGCAGCAGAGCGCTTTCTGACACCGGCACCCAAAGGCTTGGTTGTGCCGCTGGCTATGATGGGCTTTGTGCTTATGGCAGCTATGTATTCTGCCCAGCAGCTGCTGAACCGTTATGGTTCGGTCGTAATTGGCATGAGTGATATGAAATCCGCTACATTGACTACGCTGTTTACCACAGGTTCGCTGCTGGCTGTGCTGACCTGGTCGTTTATGATGGCCAAGCGCCGCTGGCGCACGCTGAAAATTCTGGTCATCGACCTGGTTGGAACAATCATCTCCTATGCGCTGGTGATTGGCACTACCAATGAAAATGTTTTGATGCTGGGTGCCTTTACCATTGGTTTCTTTGCCGCAGGCGGCGCGCTGCAGTGCGGCGTTTCGTTGATTCAGGAGTTCCACCCCGGCCCCAAGGGACGCAATCTGGGTATTTACTATACCTTTATGGGCTTAAACTCGTATGCAATGCCCAAGCTCCAGTCTATGATGACGGCAAGCAGTGGCGAGGCCACAGCCTGCCGCACGAATCTTTTCCTGAATATGGGCATTGCTGGATTGGGCCTGGTGTTCTGCCTGTATTTGTGCTGGAAATATAAAACCTGGTTCGGCGTCAGTGCGATGCAGGCCAAAACGCCGGATGAGATTTACTAACAGGGCGAAGAAGCACATTCATACGAAAAAAGAACGTGCAGATAAATAAAATTACAGTCCAATCGAAATTTGACAGAAAATGAAGCGGAATTGATAAAATCCGTTGACTTTTTTTGATGATAATGATAATATTTTGGTGACTGGATTGGAAAGAGTCTTTCCAAAAGCAGGATATACGACCGCTGGCTTTTCCAGCCAGCTGAGGCCATACGGACAGCCGGGTCGAATGCCGAGGACCGCAGGTGCGGTTGGCAACTTCTGTTGCCTTATTGATTGAGTTAAAAGCTCAGTTTTATAAGTTGGTTACTATAAACCAGTGCCGGGTGGCATATACTTGTGAAATGGTCAATAAGAGTAGTAAAAGTAATCTTTGCTAT
>JAHHRK010000055.1 GCA_020025795.1 Faecalibacterium sp.
CAGACGCACAGGTATTCTTTGTGGAAGCTGCCGTCTGCCATCTGGCGGGACAGTGCTGCCGCAGCAGCCTTGGTGCGGGCGTAGACCATCAGGCCGGAAGCACCCATGTCCAGGCGATGCACCACACCCACATACGCATCGGGCTTTTGCCAGTGCTCGCGCAGCAGCGCAGGAACACACGGCGCAAATGCGCTGTCCTCGCTGGAATAGCCGATGGGCTTGATGCAGACGGTAATGTTTTTATCTTCGTAAATGATTTGAAGCATTACGTATTTATCCTTGTCAAAATAATGGGCGCGTTACAGTGCGCCGTTGGCACGCAGATATTGTGCCTTCAAAATGCCGGCAACGGTTTTGCCGTCCTTGATGCGGCCGTCCATTACCATGGCGATGGCTTCGTCCAGGGGGACACGCTCCGGCGTCAAAAATTCGCCGTCGTCCAGGTGCATCTGGGTTTCATGCAGGCCAGTGGCAATCCAGCTGTAAATGACCTCAGTGCAGTAGCCAACGGTGGGGTAAAACTCGCCCAGAGAAATGAAGTTGTCAGCAACCAGGCCGCATTCTTCTTCCAGCTCGCGCTTGGCGGCATCGAAGGGGTCTTCGTTCAATTCCAGCTTGCCGGCAGGCAGTTCCCACAATTCCTGCTGCATGGCGTAACGGTACTGGCGCACCAGGCAAATGGTGCCGTCATCGAACAGCGGCAGAATGCAGGCACCACCATGATGGTGGACGATTTCGCGGGAACGTTCCCGGCCATCTTCCAAACAGACCTTATCGCGGGTAACGGTAAAGATGCGTCCGTGGAAGATTTCCTCGCTGGAGAGCTTGTCTTCGGTGTAGTGATGAGTAGTCAAGCTGCATCGCTCCTTTTTCTGATTTTTTGGTGTTGTTTGGTACGTTCTATATTGTAGCCGCCTGGGTGGAGTGCGTCAAGCACAGCGCCAAACAAAAAAGCACCCGCCACATGGGCGGGTGCGAAAATGCATTTTGCGCAGGGCAATTACATTGCGAACTGGAACACGCAGAAAGCAGCGTAGATGCACAGCAGTGCGATGCCCTGGAAACGGCTCAGCTTGCCGCGGACCAGCGGGGGCAGAGTCAGGAATGCCATAACGAACAGCATGACCGGAATGTCAACCAGCAGAGAAGCGTTGATGCCGGCAATCATGCTGTTAGCAGGGATTGCGAAGGGTGCCAGGGTAACAGACACGCCGGAAACCAGAACCAGGTTGAACAGGTTTGCGCCGATGACGTTGCCCAGAGACAAAGAACCGTGACCCTTTGCCAGGCTGGTGATTGCGGTGACCAGTTCAGGCAGGCTGGTGCCCAGAGCAACAAAGGTCAGAGCGATAACGGATTCGGGCACGCCTAGTGCCTGTGCAATCAGGGTGCCGTTGTCAACCAGCAGGTTTGCGCCCACAGCAATCAGGGCAGCGCCCAGCACCAGCAGGAGCAGGTTCTTGGACAGAGGACGTTCTTCGTCGTCAATTTCTTCCATGTCCTCAGCGGCTGCGGTGGGGTTTGCCTTCATCTGCTTGACGGTAACGATCATATAAACAATGAACATTGCCAGCATCAGCAGACCGATGGGACGGCTGAAGTAGCCGGTGGTGTAAGCCACAGCAGCATAAATGACAGCAGCCGTAAAGAAGAAGATAACAGGAGTCTTCAGGCTCTTGGGGTCAACCTTGCCGGGACGGATGGAAACGGTGATGGCAGCAATCAGTGCGGTGTTGCAGATGATGGAGCCGATTGCGTTGCCGTAGGCAATTTCACCGTGGCCGCCCAGGGCGGAAGCGGTGGAAACCATGACCTCAGGCAGGGTGGTGCCGATGGAGACGACGGTAGCGCCAATCAGCAGCTCGGGCAGATGAAACTTGCGGGCAATGCCAACGGCACCGTCGACGAACCAGTCGCCGCCTTTGATCAGGCACAGCAGGCCGACGATGAACAGCAAAACGGGAATGAGCATAGAAAAAATCCTCCTGTTTTTTAGGGTGAAAGCGTACAAGCGTTCTTTTTCACTTAGCTAAGCCAAAAAACGCACATAAAAAATGAAAGGGCGCGTTTGCGCCCTATTAGCTAAACTATTATAACGATTTGCCGTTCATTTGTAAATAGACGAAAATGATAAGATTTTAAAAAGCGATCTAAACATCTTGGACATATCATCACGAAAATAGTGGCGTGCCAAAACGACCGTAAAAATATTGGAGAAAACATCCTGAAACCATAAAAAAGAACGAATGGACTCCATTTTCCTTTTTTGTAAGGATGGGGCAAAACCAAACGAAAAATACAGGCCAAAGTTTTCCAGAAGAAAGGAAAATGTGCGTAATGATGAAAAAATAAATCAAAACTATGCAAGGTGCTCAAAATGCGGTGACTTGTGGAAAAGACACAATTATTTTTTTGTCAATTTGTATAAATTGACTGGTTTGTGAATCAAATCTTGTCGCTTTTTTCCGAATACAGCACGTTTACAAGCGCACGACATTTTGCTAGAATAGGTATAAGCCAAAGTGCCTTTACTGAAAGTGCGCCCTTTTTTAGGAAAATGGCGCTTTTCAGGGGGGAGGCTCCCGGGGGAACTCCCCCAAAAGGCATAAATATATTAAAAATACAAATGGAGGAAGAACAATGCCTAGAGCAAAGCAAACTATGGATGGCAATACTGCTGCTGCTCATGTAGCATACGCCTTTACAGACGTAGCTGCCATCTATCCCATTACCCCCTCTTCTCCTATGGCAGACTTCTGCGATCAGTGGTCTGCTGCCGGCCAGAAGAACATCTTCGGCAACCAGGTCAAGGTTGTTGAGATGGAGTCTGAGGGCGGCGCTGCAGGTGCCGTTCACGGTTCTCTGGGTGCTGGTGCTATCACCACTACCTTTACCGCATCTCAGGGCCTGCTGCTGATGATCCCCAACATGTACAAGATCGCCGGCGAAATGCTGCCCAGCGTTTTCCATGTTTCCGCACGTACCGTTGCTACCCAGTCCCTGAACATCTTCGGTGACCACAGCGACGTTATGGCTGTCCGTCAGACCGGCTTCGCAATGCTGGCTGAAGGCTCCGTGCAGGAAGTTATGGACCTGTCCCCTGTTGCCCACCTGGCAGCAATCGAAGGCCGTGTGCCTTTCGTCAACTTCTTCGATGGTTTCCGTACTTCTCACGAATACCAGAAGATCGAAAAGTGGGACTACGCTGACCTGAAGGAAATGTGCAACATGGAGGCCGTTGAGGACTTCCGTAACAAGGCACTGAACCCCGAGCACCCCAAGATGCGTGGTTCTCACGAAAACGGCGACGTTTTCTTCCAGCATCGTGAGGCTTGCAACTCCGCTTACAATGCTCTGCCCGCAGTTGTCGAAAAGTACATGGGCAAGATCAACGAGAAGCTGGGTACCAACTACGATCTGTTCAACTACCACGGCGCACCTGACGCAGAGCGCGTCATCATCGCTATGGGTTCCGTCTGCGACGTTGCAGAGGAAGTTATCGATTACCTGGTTGCAAAGGGCGAGAAGGTCGGCCTGATCAAGGTTCGCCTGTTCCGTCCCTGGTCTGCAAAGCACCTGCTGAAGGTCCTGCCGGCCACCGCAAAGAAGGTTGCAGTTCTGGACCGCACCAAGGAGCCTGGCTCTCTGGGCGAGCCCCTGTACCTGGATGTTGCTGCTACCCTGCGTGAGGCTGGCCTGAACGACATCGTTCTGACCGGCGGCCGTTACGGTCTGGGCAGCAAGGACACTCCCCCGTCCTCTATCTTCGCTCTGTTCACTGAGCTGGCTAAGGACGAGCCCAAGGCACGTTTCACCCTGGGCATCACCGACGACGTGACCTTCCTGTCTCTGCCTGAGATCAAGCCCGCACCCATCACCGCAGCAAAGGGCACCAAGGAGTGCAAGTTCTGGGGTCTGGGCGGCGACGGTACCGTTGGCGCAAACAAGAACTCCGTTAAGATCATTGGTGACCACACTGATAAGTATGTTCAGGCATACTTCCAGTATGACTCCAAGAAGACCGGCGGCGTAACCATCAGCCACCTGCGTTTCGGCGACAACCCGATCCACAGCCCCTACTACATCAACCAGGCTGACTTCGTTGCTTGCCATACTCCTTCTTACATCAACCAGGGCATCAAGATGGTGCAGGACGTTAAGCCCGGCGGTATCTTCATGGTAAACTGCCAGTGGACTGATGAAGAACTGGGCGAGCACCTGAACGCTGCTGCTAAGAAGTACATCGCTGACAACAACATTCAGCTGTACACCATCAATGCTATCGACAAGGCTATCGAGATCGGTATGGGCAAGCGCACCAATACCATCCTGCAGTCCGCATTCTTCAAGCTGGCTGACGTCATGCCCATCGACGACGCTGTTACCTTCATGAAGAAGGCAGCTGAAAAGTCCTACGGCAAGAAGGGCCAGGAAGTTGTCGAGATGAACTGGAAGGCTATCGACGCTGGTCTGGAAGCGATCCACAAGGTCGAGGTTCCCGCAGAGTGGTCCAACCCCGCTGCTGATCCCGCACCCGCAGAGCTGGAAGGTGCACCCGCACTGGTCAAGCAGATCCGTGAGGTCACCGAGCCCATCGCTCGTATGGACGGCGACAGCCTGCCGGTTTCCGCATTCAGCAAGAACCCCGACGGCGAATGGGAACAGGGCGCTTCCGCTTACGAAAAGCGCGGTATCGCTGTTACCGTTCCTGCTTGGGACGCAGAGAAGTGCGTTGGCTGTAACCAGTGTGCTTTCGTTTGCTCTCACGCTACCATCCGTCCCTTCCAGCTGACCGCTGAGGAGCTGGCAAACGCACCTGCTCAGACCAAGAGCCGCGACAACAAGCCTGCTAACGAATACAAGTTCGTTATGGCTGTTTCTCCGCTGGACTGCATGGGCTGTGGCGAGTGTGTCACCGTCTGCCCCACCAAGGCTATCACCATGCAGCCGCAGGAGAGCCAGGCAGATCAGCAGGAGGTCTTCGACTACTGCGTCGCCAACATCTCCAAGAAGCCTACCCGCTTTGCGGATGACACGGTTATCGGTTCTCAGTTCAACCAGCCGCTGCTGGAGTTCTCTGGCTCCTGCGCAGGCTGTGCCGAGACCAGCTATGCACGTCTGATCACCCAGCTGTTCGGTGAGAAGATGTACATCTCTAACGCTACCGGCTGCTCCTCTATCTGGGGCGGTACCGCAGCAATCTCTCCCTACACCGTCAACAAGGATTCCGGCCACGGTCCCGCATGGTGCAACTCCCTGTTCGAGGATAACGCACAGCACGGTCTGGGCATGTACCTGGGTCAGAAGACCATCCGTGAGAACCTGATCAAGCGTATGGCAGAGATCGCAGCTGATGAAAAGGCTCCTGCATCCTACAAGGAAGCATACGAGCAGTACATCGCTACCAAGAACAACACCAAGGCAAACGATGAGCCTGCAAAGGCAATCATTGCTGAACTGGAGAAGTTGGCTGCTGCAGGCTGCGACGTCGCTAAGGAGATCCTGAGCGAGAAGCAGTACATCGCTAAGAAGTCCGTCTGGATCTTCGGCGGCGACGGCTGGGCATACGACATCGGTTACGGCGGCCTGGATCACGTTCTGGCTTCCGGTGAGGACGTCAACGTGATGGTCTTCGATACCGAGATGTACTCCAACACCGGCGGACAGGCATCCAAGGCTTCCAACATCGGCGAGGTTTGCCAGTTCGCTGCTGCTGGTAAGGAAATCAGCAAGAAGAGCCTGTCTGAGATCTGCATGACCTACGGCTACATCTACGTAGCACAGATTGCTCTGGGCGCTAACATGACCCAGGCTGTCAAGGCTATCGCAGAGGCTGAGGCTTACCCCGGCCCGTCCCTGATCATCGGCTACGCACCCTGCGAGCTGCATGGTATTAAGGGCGGCATGACCAACTGCCAGAACGAGATGAAGAAGGCAGTTGAGGCTGGTTACTGGAACCTGTTCACCTTCAACCCGGCACTGAAGGCACAGGGCAAGAATCCGTTCACCCTGACCAGCAAGCCCGGCAGCTACGACAAGTACCAGGACTTCCTGGCAACTGAGACTCGTTACAGCCGTCTGAGCCGCGCCTTCCCCGATCGTGCACAGGAACTGTTCGATCGTAACCAGAAGGTTGCTGAGGCACGCTACGAGCACCTGACTCGTCTGGTTGACCTGTATAAGTAATTTGTCATAAGACAAAAGGCGTGCAGTTGATGCAGCCGGCCCGGTTGGTTCTGATCGCGCGGATCCGCTGGGCACGCTGCATCCCTTGCCGCATAAAACGACAGCTCGATTCTGATCGCGCGGAGCGAGCAGTCAAAACGATTTTACGCGCACCGCCCCGGTGGGTGGGCTGAATACAAAGGCAGCTCTGTTCTGATCGCGCGGAGAGAGCAGCCCAAGGATTCCGGCTCGCCGCCCTGCTGGCAGGACGCATAAAATACCAAAAGTGCCCGTGAGGGCCCTTGAGAGTACGACAAGTTCGTACCGGAAGCATAAGGTCCGCGTGCGGATACCTTGCTTCAACGCCTGCATAAGATCCGCTTTTACGGAAATCTTGCCGACGTGAAAAACGAATATCGTTTTTAGCCTCCCCTTTGCTGCAACGGGCAATGGGGAGGTATTTTTTTGCAAATAAATTGAAACTGACAGCCCTTTCCGTTACAATAAGGAAAGGGCTGCTTTTTGTCAGAATAGCTCGTGCTTAGGCAATGCTGTCGAAGCTGTCCCTGCTGGAATATAGAAAATGGCGCATACACGCCGGAAAATATTGTGATGTGGAAATGAGCAACCATTCGCCCGACCTGCTTTGGCCGCCGGTGTGCTGCTGATATAAGGAGATACCATGGAAACGATCATTCGAGGAAAAGATAAAAACGAAACGCTCTCTCCGGCAGAAATCAAGCGATTGGAATGGACGCACAACCGCACGCTGGAATTTCGCCGATTGATGTCCTATTACCGCTGCGCCATCAAGGAAGTGCAAACCAAGTTTGAAGTGCTGGACGAGGAATCCTCGCTGCAAAACGACCGCAACCCCATCAGTGGCATCAAGTCGCGCCTGAAATCGCTGCCCAGCATTATCGAAAAGCTGGAGCGAAAGAATCTGCCGGTCAATGTGCAATCCATGGAAGAAAACCTGAACGACATTGCCGGTATCCGTGTGATTTGCTCCTTTGTGAAGGACGTTTACACCCTGGCAGATGCCCTTTTGATTCAGGATGATATTACCCTGATTGAGAAAAAGGATTACATTGCCAACCCCAAGCCCAATGGCTACCGCAGTCTGCATCTGATCGTAGAAATTCCCATCTTCCTGGAAAAGGAAAAGCGCATGATGAAGGTGGAAATCCAGCTGCGCACCATTGCCATGGATTGCTGGGCCTCCCTGGAGCATCAGCTGCGCTACAAAAAGGGCAAGGAGTTTACCGAGGAAATGCAGCAGGATCTGCTTTTGTGCGCCCAGAACAGCATGAAACTGGACGAAAAGATGGATAAACTGCGCAGTCAGGCCAATATTTAAGCACATTTTGGAAACCATAATGAGCAGAAGAATTTTCCACCCAAAAATCAAAATCGGTGGAAAACGAATTCTGTCCAGTGCGGGGTTGACCCGATAAAAACCGGGTGTTACAATAATCAAGGACTGGATATTTATCAAGGAATTTGCAGGAGGTGAACGCATTTTTATGGACCCGGATCATAGTCCGCAAGCCAGTGTGTCTGGCAGGAAAAACAGCAAAAATGCGTACACCTTATTTTACCGGAGAGCCGCAGTGTAATATTGCGAGTTTGCGGCAAAATGGGGCACGGTGTATCGGGTGGCAGAGCTGCGGTATACTGTGCGCTTTTTGTTTTCTGCCGGATACCTCCCAATCATGAAAAGGAGGAATTACCAATGGATAAGCAGAACAAAGAAACCATTAACCAGATCGAAGATCTGGCACGCGAGCGCATCCCTACCCCCACCAAAACCAACGAAGCGGATTTGCCGCAGCTTCCGCCCGAAGAACTGCCGGAGGACCTGGCACCTGAAATCAAGGTGGCGCTGGAAGAAGATATTGCGGAAACCCTGGAGGATATCCGTGAGGATATTCAGCAGGCAGAGTGGGAAGAAGAACATGACGACGAAGACGACGAGCGTGAGCGTCTGACCAAGTCCCAGATTTTGAAGCTTTTGATGAAAAAGCAGTATCTGGATCTGCGCGAGGCCACCGAGGAGGAAAATCCCGTTGACCTGGCCGAGCTGCTGGAAGAGCTGGACGAAAACAACCGTCTGGTGATTTTCCGTCTGCTGAAAAAGGAAGTTGCAGCCGAAGCCTTCGCCTATATGTCGGACGAAGCACGCACCGATCTGGTCGAAGCTTTTTCGGATACCGAGCTGGTCGGCGCCCTGGAAGAAATGAGCTTGGACGACGCAGCCGACCTGTTGGAAGATATGCCTGCTGCGGTTGTAAAGCGCGTACTGGCAAAATCCAGCAAGGAAACCCGTGACAGCCTGAATAAGCTGCTGCGTTACCCGGAAAGCAGCGCCGGCTCGATTATGACGCTGGAGTATGTCCGGCTGAAAGAAAATATGACCGTCCGCGAGGCCATTGCCGCCATCCGCGAGCAGGGCGAAAACGCCGAGACGGTGTATACCAGCTATGTTGTGGAAAAGAACCGCCTGCTGGGCGTTGTTTCCGCAAAGGATTTGCTGCTGTCGCAGTTTGACACCCCGATCACCGAGCTGATGGACGACAATGTGATTTGCGTCCGTGTTACCGAGGACCAGGAAGATGTCGCGCGTGAAATGCAGCGTTATGACTTGACCGCTATGCCGGTTCTGGATGCAGAAGGTATGATGGTCGGTATCGTCACCATCGACGACGCAGTGGACGTTTTGACGCAGGAATCCACCGAGGATATGCACAAGATGGCTGCTATTATGACTGAGGATGCCGAGGCAACGTACTTCGGCACTTCTGTCTGGCAGCAGGCAAAGCAGCGCCTGCCTTGGCTGCTGATTTTGATGCTGTCCGCTACCGTGACCGGTATGGTCACGACCCATTACGAAGCAGCTTTTGTTACCATGCCGCTGCTGGTTTCCTTTATGCCTATGCTGATGGATACCGCCGGTAACTGTGGTAACCAGACCAGTACTTTGATGATTCGTGGTATGGCACTGGATCAGGTCACGCCCAACGATATTTTGCAGGTCATGGGCAAAGAGCTGCGCATCGCTGTGATCATTGGTGCCATTTTGGGCCTGGTCAATGGCGCGCGCATTATGCTGATGTATGGCGTGTTCTATGCAGGCCAGTACGAGCACGTATTCGGCTATGCAATCACTGTCAGCCTGTCGCTGTTCTGTGCAGTCGTTCTGGCAAAGCTGGTCGGCGGTGCACTGCCGCTGCTGGCAAAGAAGATTGGTCTGGACCCTGCATTGATGGCATCGCCGTTCATTACCACTATCGTGGACGCATGCAGCTTGCTGCTGTACTTCCGCATTGCAATGACTGTGTTCAGTATGCTGTCGTAAGGCTGCCATATTTACACAAAATGCACCGAATGGTGCTGATATAAAATACAGGCCTGATCCGTTTTGTATCGGGCAAAAGGGAGTGTACCAAATATGCCATGGAAATGGGACGCTGAAAAGTGGAAAGAGTTCCTGATTGATAACCTATATGATATTCTGGGTGCGCTGATGTTCGGCATTGGCTTTTACTCGTTTGCCGAAAACGCTGGGTTTGCGCCCGGCGGCGTTACCGGTATGGCACTTCTGGTACGCGAATTTTTACCACAGGTTCCGCTGGGCTTGCTGAGCTTTTTGATCAATGTTCCAATCATTCTGTTCTGTATGCCGGTGCTGGGCAAGCGCTATATCCTGCGCAGCCTGCGTACCCTGATTTGGGTCACGGTCATCATGGACGGCGTGCTGGCACGCTTCCCCACTTATGGCGGCGATCCGCTGCTGGCCAGCTTGTTTACCGGCGTGTTTGCCGGCATTGGT
>JAHHRK010000056.1 GCA_020025795.1 Faecalibacterium sp.
CGTTCCAGGGCCAGAGCCCCTACTCTGCAACCAAGATTGGTGCAGACCGCCTGGCTGAAAGCTTCTACCGCAGCTTTGATCTGCCGGTGAGCATTGTGCGTCCCTTTAATACCTACGGCCCCCGCCAGAGCGGCCGTGCCGTTATTCCTACCATCATTACCCAGCTGCTGGCTGGCCAGACTGAAATCAAGCTGGGCAAGCTGAGCCCCACCCGTGACTTTAACTACGTTAAGGATACGGCACACGGCTTTATGGCAATTGCAGACTGCAAGGAGGCCATCGGTCAGGAAATCAACATCGCTACCGGCGTGGAGCATTCCATCGGCGATCTGGCAAACGAGCTGATTGCCCAGATCAATCCGGCGGCTCATGTGATTTGCGAGGAAGAGCGCCTGCGCCCCGAAAAGAGCGAAGTCAACCGCCTGCTGGGCGATGCTACCAAGCTGAAGACCATGACCGGCTGGCAGCCCCAGTATACCTTTGAGCAGGGCCTGGCAGAGACCATTGATTTCCTGCGTAATCATCTGGACCAGTATAAGCCTGGTCAGTATATCCTGTAAAAAAGAGGAGGGTGCGCCTGCGTACCCTCTGTGTGGATTGCCCGCCGTGCATTTGCCGGCGGGCTTCACGCGTATATAAGGGGGCGAAGGCACCCTGTGAAAACAGCAAAAAGAGAGGAACTTTCATGGATTGGATCACACGCCTAAAAACAAATAAAAAGAACGGCGCAGCGGCAAAAGTCGCGGGATTTTTTGCGATAGAAGCCCTTGTGGTTCTGCTGGTATATGATTGGCGTGTGTTCTACTATCTGGATGCGCGCGGCGGTTCGGCATTGCCCTTGACAGGTGCCGTGTGCGCCATCGCCGGTATGCTGTATCTTTTGGCAATTGGTGTGTTTACCTGGTGCAAGGATCTGGCGCGCCGCGCAGCCGTATGTATTTTTGCCTGTGGGCTGCTGTTCTGTTTTGTGAATCCGCCGATGCAAACTCCGGACGAAACCAGCCATTTTTTGCGCAGCTGGCGCATGAGCGAAGGCTGCTTTGTATTTGACGCACAAAACACCTATCCGGAGGATGTTTCTCGCCTGGTGCAGGCGTTTCCCGGCGCATGGACCACGGCGCATACTTCGCAGGGAATTCATCCCAACGAGCAAGGTAAAGACACACCCAAGACAGAGCCGCTGCAGCCCAACGAACAAAAGCCCGATGCCTGGAGCACGGGGGAAGGCTGGTCTGCGTACAGCACCAAAGACTATGCGCTGAAGCAGTTCGGTGAAAACGGTCCGGTTATGGGTGTGCGGGATGGATTTCAGCGCTATTTCAGCGGTGAGCCGGTAGCAGAGCTGACCAAAGAACCGCTGAACTTTGCAATTTTCCCGTATCTGGCCACCGCACCGGGCATTGCGCTGGCGCGGCTGCTTGGCTTTGGCGCACTGGGCTGCTTTTATGCCGGACGCATCGCCAACCTGATCGTGTATACGCTGCTGTGCTATGCGGCACTGAAACGACTCAAGCGCATGCAGCCTGTTTTTCTGGTCGTGATGCTGCTGCCCATGAGCCTGTATATGGCAGCATCCTACAATTACGACGCCATCGTATTGGCCTGCTACTATCTGGCAGCGACCTTCTTTTTGCAGCGGGAATGGAACAATCGGGATGTGGCTGTGTTCTGTACGGCTTTCCTGGTGATGAATACCATCAAACCCTGGCTGAACCTGTTGTGGCTTGCGGTGCTGCTGTTTGCACCGAAAAAGGAGTGGAAAGCAAAACTGCGTCCTTGGCAGGTTGCCGCACTGTGCCTGATTGGTGCAGTGATTGCCAGCCGGATTGTAGACTGGTATGGTGCAGCGTTCCGCTACAACTACGGCACGATTGGCCGCCAGTTGGGCGATACCGTAGACCAGATGGGTCAGCTGAAATTTGTGTTGAGCAATCCGCTGCGCTACCTTGCCGTGATGGTAGGAACACTGTACGAAAACAATTTCTATCTGGGTCAGCTGGGCGTATTCGGTGCATTGGATCTGCCCATTCCCGTGGTGAATCTGCTGTCGCCGATGGTGCTTTTGCTGGGCACGGTGCTGTCTGTGCCAAAGGATAAACCTTGCTGTGCGGTGCGTGCAACTGGGCTGACGGCATGGGGCCTGGTCTATCTGGCAGGTGCGCTTACGGCAATGTATATCACCTGGACACCGGTAGGTATGGTTCGCGTGATCGGTTTCCAGGCAAGATACCTGCTGCCCACCTTCCTGGTTTGGGGCGTGGCGCTGGCAAAAGGCTTGAGCCATTGTTTAATGCTGCGCACCGAGCCAAAGCACGCAGAAACTGTCAGCCTGTGTGTGGGCGGCGGCTTTGCCGCGCTGAGCGCGATGCTTTTGTTCCAGCATTTCTTTATCGGACCTGTATTTACGATTTGATTGCGCGGAGGCTTTCCGCTGCAAAGGAGAGGACAAAATTTTGAACGAGTGGATGGCAACTTTCCCGGCGGTGCTCATGATTTTGGCGGGTGCTTACTGGCTGTGGAAAAAAGCAAAGGTTCCTGCCGGTGCAGCGCCTTTTATGACGATCTGCGGCGGTATGCTGCTGCTTTCGGCGGCAGGTTGCGCGGGTGTACTGGTTCCAGCGGTATGGCTGCTGTATGGGGCTGGTGCAGTGGGTGCAGTCTGGATGCTGCATGACCTGTACAAGAACCGCCAAAACAGCAAAAACTTTTTTGATTTCCCCCTTGTGGTGTTCGCAGTGGGCGCAGTGGCACTGCTGGTATTGTTCTGGATGCGCGATCCCAAGTATTGGAGTTGGGACGAATTTTCCTTCTGGGGCACAGCCGAAAAGCTGGTCAAGGAAACCGGACAGCTGTATGTAACGGCGGAAATCGGCTGGAACTGGGTACCGACCCATCGTCCGGCACTGATTATGCTGGGATATTTCTTCGATTTCTTTGGCGCTTACGCGGAATGGCGTGTCTATGCGGCCTATGCGGTGCTGATGCTGTCCATGGCAACTGCCATGATGGCCTGCGCCAAAACAAAAGCCTGGCAGGTTCAGCTTCCGCTGGGCGGCCTGGCTGTCCTGACCGTGGCGCTGATGACGCTGTATGCGCCTACGAATCTGCACAGCGAAGTATACTGCACTACGCTGGCAGATGTGCCCATGGGCTTGATGATGGGTACTGCGCTGGTGCTGTACTTTGGCACAGTGGAACGCAAGGTGAAAAATTTCTGGATGCCGGCATTGGTGCTGATGACGCTGTGCCTGGTAAAAGATACCGGCTTTGCGCTGGCGCTGGTGGCGCTGGCTTTGATGGCGGCCGATCTGTTGTTGCAGTGGCTGCTGGACAAGCCGCGCAGCGCCATTTGGCCCAGAATTTTGGCAGTGGTGCTTACCGCGGTGGGCTGCGTAGCTGCGTTCCTGATGTGGAATATCTATCTGGGCAGCGTGTCCACGGCAGATACCTCGAACGTGGGCGGCGTAGAGCAGATGGGCATGGTGCAGATGCTTTTGCAGGGCCTGAAAGAAACCTTCATTCCTTCGGCACGCAGCGAAAAGTTTACGCGCCTGATGGGCCGCATGGTGCAGATCGTATGCGCACAGAAGGCCACCATGATTGGTTCCGGCATGATTACGATTCTGTTCAGCGCGGGGCTGCTGGTGTTGGCCATCGTACTGAGCAAGCAGAAAAAGCACCGGCTGCGCTGTGCGATGTATGGCGTTTTGGGCTGCGCAGGCTTTGTGGCCTATGTGCTGTTTATCGGGTTCACGTATGTGTATGTGTTCCGCGATGAGATTTCGGCGGATCTGGTGGGCGTGAATCGCTACCTGAGCCCCTACTATATCGGATTTTTCCTGGGTGCACTGGTTTTGCTGGGACATACTGCGGCAGAAAATGCGCGGCTGCGGCTGGGCCGGTTGGCACTGTGCGGATTGTGCGCGGTGTGCCTGCTGCGTGTAGCGCAGTTTTTGCCGGCAAAGCTGACGGTGCTGGACCAGAACCCCACGGTGCAGTGGAACCGAACCCAAATTGCTGAACAGGTGGACTGGGCAACGGAAGATATGGACCCGAACAGCCGGATCTTCTTTATCAGTCAGGGCGACAACGGCAACAACTGGTTTATGAACAGCTATGCCTTTTACCCCTATGTGCTGGATTACAGCTTTGGCGGCGGTACGCTTGCACTGCCGGGCATGCTGCCGGAGGATACCATCTATTACATCCCGCTGACCCAGCAGGAGCTTTTGGATTATCTGGTAGAAAACCATTGCGAATACGTCTATGTGGAGCAGAGCGATGGGCTTTTGCAAGAAAGTTACGGCACCCTGTTCTCTGACGGTCTGGAAGGGGAAGGCGTAGCCCTGTATCGCCTGAACGATGCAAAAGAACAGCTTGAACTGGTGAAAAGGAAAGAACTGACATGAAAAAATTTCGCTGGAATGTCCTGACGGTTTGTTATGGAGGCTTTGTGCTGTGCAGCGTGCTGCTGTGCCTGCTGGCATGGACAACGGATACCATGCGCGGACTGAACGGTCAGAATCCGGTCACACTGACCATGGCAGACTGCACACTTTCCGATTTGGAACAGCAGGAGGACGGCAGCTGGAAAGTGACCAATCTGGACCCCCAGATCGTGCTGCCGGAGCAGCAAAAGCCGCTGCGCCGTGTGGATTTGTATATGACGTGTGACCGCAACCCCGGCGAAATGTCGGGCTATTACCTGACAAAGCCGGGCCAGGATTATTCGGTGGCACGTCAGGTCTGGGCAAAGGAGAATACGGCAGGCCGGTTTACCTTCCGTATGCCGCGCAATGCCCAGCCGATGCTGCGCATCGACCCGGCCAGCGTACCGGGTACACAGCTTACGATTGAAAAAATCGTACTCAATGATGCAACGCCGATTTGGCGATACTTTATGCCAAGCTGGACCTGGATTCTGGCAGCAGCTTTCTTGCCGGGCCTTGCGGCCTGCTTTGTGGACTGGCTGTTTTATGCAGCCGGTGTGTGCAAAAAGCGCAAATAATATAACACCCTGATGATGCAGGGGAGGGAAAACATTTGCTTCAAAAAGAAAAAACACAGTGGAAACCAATCCTGCTGACGGCTCTCGTTACAGGTGCGGCTTTGCTGGTGAGCTATGCGCTGCTGGGCATCTACCCATTGGGTGACCGCAGCGTGATCACAGGTGACTTGAACAGCCAGTACATTCCCTATTTTGCCCATTATCGCGATGTGCTGTGGGGCGCGGGCGGCGGTGGTTTTACCTTTGAAAAATCACTGGGCGGCAGTCTGGCAGGCATTTTTGCCTATTACTGCTCCAGCCTGTTCAACTGGATTTATCTGTTGGTACCCGTGACATGGTATGCACAGGCGGCCTGTCTGGTATTGTGGGTCAAGCTGGTGCTGGCAGCAGCATTTTTTGCGTATTTCCTGCAAAAGCATGATGCCAAAGTGCCCCAGTGGGCACAGGTTGCGCTGGGTACCGGATACGGCCTGTGCGCGTACAATCTGGTTTATTCCCAGAACATCATGTGGCATGATGTGATGCTGCTTTTGCCGCTTTTGTGTGCCGGACTGGATCAGCTGGTGCGCCACGGGCGGCCGGTGCAGTATGCAGTGGTATTGCTGCTCATCGTCTATTCGAACTTTTATATCGGATACATGGCCTGCATTTTTGCGGTTTTGTATTTCGTCTGGCTTTTGTATGTGGAAGCTCCACAACGCAAAGGCCGTGCACTGGGACAGTTTGCGCTGGCCTCGCTGGCGGGTGGCCTGGTCAACGGCTGGCTGCTGATGCCGGTCATCATTGATTTGAACCAGAACAAGGGTGAACTGCTGGAGTTCTCCTTCTCCTTACACCCGAAGTTTCCTTTGCAGATGCTGCCGCAGCAACTGATTCCCGGCACTTTTTTGTGGAAAGACGTAGAGGCTGGGCTGCCCAATTTGTACTGCGGCCTTTTGGCTGTGATATTGGCAAGCGCCTTTTTCCTGTGCGGCAAGCAGATTTCCAAGAAAGTCAAACTGGCTTCCGGTGGGATTCTGCTGGTATTGTTGGTGTCCTTTTGGGTCGAAGGCTTTGATACCTTCTGGCATGGCTTGAAAGCGCCGGTGTGGTTCCCGTATCGGTACAGCTTTTTGTTCAGTTTCTGGCTTTTGTTCCTGGCTGCTTACGCAGCAACTTATGTGCGCTGGAATAAAGTGCTGACCATCAAAGTTTCGGTGGTATGCGGTGCGTTGTTTGGTGCAGCAGTTTTGTTCCGGAAACCGGGTGTGGGGCTGCGCTATTTGGCTGTCGCAGCGGCGGCAGGACTGATTCTGGCGGCTGTGCTGTTTGGCACAGAGAAAAAGCGCTGCACCGCATGGCTGCTGGCAGCGCTGTGTGTCGCAGAGCTTTCGGCCAATGCAGCGTTTATGCTCAAGCCCTTTGAGCCGTATTCCGTACAGGATTACCGAACCTTTGTAGCAGAAGGTCAGGCGGCTGTGCAGGCCGTGAAAGCAAAAGCCCCGGATTTTTACCGCATGGAAAAAACCGGCATCCGCACCTTGAACGATCCTATGCTGCTGGGCTACTGGGGCGTATCCCATTTTGGTTCGACGCAGGATAACAGCTCGGTAGATTTGCTGATGCGGCTGGGTTACGGCAATTACGCTTCCTGCAACACCTATTATCACGGCAGCACGCCGATAGCAGATAGCCTGCTGGGCATACGCTACATCATGCAGCAGCCCGGCGGATATGAACCGCCTTATGGTTATCCGCAGCTGGATGTGGAAAGTCCGTGGCCTGTGTACGAAAATCCGTATGCGCTGCCGCTGGCAGTAGTGGCGGATGATGCACTCACCCAGCTGCCGCTGGAAAACGGCGAGGATTTGTTCTTATGGCAGCAGCGAGTATTGGCTTCTCTGACTAAAGAACCGGATTTGCAGGTATACACCGCTGCGGAAACGGAAAAAACGACCGAAAGACAGCTGAAAATCACCACAGAAAAGGATGGCCCCTGTTATGCATTTATCCTGACGGCAGGAGAATCGGATGTGATGGTAAACGGAGAATCGGTCGGACGCGTGCAAACACTGGACCGCAGTGGTATCATATTCCTGGGTGAGCAAAAAGCCGGCCAGGTTCTGGATGTGCAAACAGAACAGGACATCCTGGCTGCATTCTGCTATACTCTGGATGAAACCGAACTTTTACGGGTGAGCGAAACGATTCGGGAAAACGCTCCGCAAATCCGCGAAATGTCCGATACACACATCGCCGTGACGGCGCGTGCAGACGAAAATCAACTGTTATGGATTCCGGTAGGGTATGCCGACGGCTGGCAGATTACCGTAAATGGCAACCCTGTGGAACCGGTTACACTGGCATCCGTTTGCATGGGTGTGCCGTTAACGGCAGGCGAAAACACAGTGGAGCTTGTCTGGAAAACGCAGGGCACAGGGGTTGGACTCTGCGTTACAGCGGCAGGCCTGCTGCTGCTTTTGATGGTGATCTACTGGCAATACAAAAAACATTGAAACATTGAAAAGGACGTGCGATTATGAGTGAGTTTATTCCTTTGTCCGTGCCGAACTTTTGCGGCAATGAGAAAAAATATGTAGACGAAGCACTGGAAGGCGCTTGGGTTTCTACCAGCGGCGCTAAGGTTGGCGAGTTCGAGCAGGTGGTTGCGAACTATGTGAAGATGCCGGAAGCTGTGGCTTGCGCATCCGGTTCTTCAGGTCTGCACCTGGCTGCGCTGACGTCTGGTATTCAGCGCGGCGACGAGGTTATCGTGCCGACCCTGACCTTTATTGCATCCGTCAACCCCACCACCCGTTATGTGGGCGCAGAGCCGGTGTTTATCGGCTGCGACAAGACCGGCTGTATGGACCCGGATGCTGTGGAGGACTTCTGCGCAAACCACTGCACCCTGAAAGAAGACGGCCTGTACAATAACCGTACCGGCGCACACGTTTCCGCTATGGTGGTGGTACACGTATTCGGCAACATGGCAGATATGCCTCGTTTCCTGGAGATTGCCAAGAAGTACAAGCTGATCCTGATCGAGGACGCAGCTGAAGCACTGGGTACGCACTATACCGAAGGTCCTCTGGCTGGCAAGTTCGCCGGCACCATGGGCGATGTAGGTGTGTACAGCTTCAACGGCAACAAGATCATTACCACCGGCACCGGTGGCATCCTGGTTTCCAACCACGAGGATTGGGCCAAGCACGCACGCCACTTGTCCACTCAGGCAAAGACCAACGTGGTGCAGTTCTTCCATGACGAGCCGGGCTACAACTATCGCATGACCAACATTGACGCCTGCCTGGGCCTGGCACAGATGGAGCTTTTGGAAGAGTTTATCACCCGCAAAACGGCTCGCTACGAGCAGTACCGTGCTGCACTGGACGGCGTAAATGGCTTTGAAATGCTGCCGTTCCGTGAGGGCACACGCTCCAACCACTGGTTCTACTCTTTGCTGCTGCCGGAGCGTTTGGACCGCGATACCGTGATCGATACGCTGCACGCACAGGGCATGCAGACCCGTCCGGTTTGGGCGCTGATCAACGAGCAGTGCGATTACCCGCGCAATGAGGCACACCATCTGGAAGTTGCACAGGAGTACCGCCGCCGTATCGTGAACATTCCCTGCTCTACCAATTTGACCAAAGAGCAGTGCGACCGTGTGATCGAAGCAATTCTGGCGCTGTAATTAACCTGTGTGAAAATTTTCTTAGGAAAGGGATTCTGCCACTATGAGTCTTTTGATGGTTCTGCCGGCTTTGCTGGGCGTGTGTCTGGCACTTCAAAAATGCAGTAAACTACCGGCAGGCGCAGCTCCTTTGGCAGGGCTTTCCGGTATGTTTCTGGTTTTGTTTCTGGGCGGCATTTGCGGTGTTTTGCCGCTGGCGGCCTGGGGCGTTGTGCTGGTAGGCTGGCTGATGTTAGCGGTTTGTGCAGCGCGCAGCGTAAAAACCAAAAACAACAAAATATGGCATGGCCTGCTGACTCCGGCCAGCATTTTGTTCTGGGGTGGTGCAGTGCTTCTGGCGCTGCGCCTGGCCTGGCTGCAGCCTGCCTTTTTGAACTTTGACGAATATTCTTTCTGGGGCGCAGCGACTCGCCTGATCACCGAAAACGGGGTGTTATATCCTGCCTGTGAAACAGGCAGACCCTGGGTGATGACGGAGCTGCCTGGCATTCCGTTGATGGGCTATTTGTTCCAGCTGGTTGGCGGCTTTGCCCCCTGGAAAGCGATCTTTGCAGTCGACTTGCTGATGCTGGCTGCACTGGCGGCGGCAGTCAGCTGTTGTGAAAACAAAAGTCCTCGCTTGTGGGGGCCTGTGGCGCTGGCAGCAATTCTGCTGCCCACTGCGATGACGATTCCCGGCCGCACAGCTTTGGTCAATACGACCTGGCTGGAGATTCTGGGCGATCTGCCTGCCGGCATTTTGTTCGGCGGTGCAGTGGCTTTCTGGCTGGTTGTGCGGGAAAAGGATCGCAGTGCACGCTGGTGGCTGCTGCCGGTGCTGTGCCTTGCTGCAAGCATTAAGAGCAATACATTGCCGCTGGCTTTGGCAGCGGCCGGACTGGTTTTTCTGGACTGGTTTTTGCTGCCGCCGGAGCAGATGCCAAACGGCGCAAAGCCTTTCCTGGGGCGTGCAGGCTTCGGCGTTGCAGCACTGGCTGTACCCATGGTGCAGTATGTGCTGTGG
>JAHHRK010000057.1 GCA_020025795.1 Faecalibacterium sp.
GTGTGCGATGCGCTGCATCTGCTGGAAATCGAGCCGGAACCTGCACAATCTACCCCGGCAGAAGCAAATCCCGAACCGGGCACCGAAACCCCGGCGGAAAAAGGTTGACATTCCCGAAAAAAATGCTTATAATTTGACTATAATAATGCAAAAAAGGCTTTGATAGGGCCAAAGCATATTTCTCGTTCCCCAGAGAGAAGGTCGTTTGCTGCAAGACCTTTGTGCGAGAGTATGCTAAGCCACCCTGGAGCTGCTGGTGAGAACCGGCCGCAGCGCAGCGTTACTGCGTACGAGTGGCAGATAGATTCTATCTGCAATTTGGGTGGTACCACGGATGCTGAAATAGCTTTCGTCCCTGTTTTGGGGGCGGAAGCTATATTTTTTTGCATGGAGATTTGCAAAAGTAAGAGGAGAAGAACAACATGAAATGGACCGGTTTGAACGAACTGCGTAATGCGTATCTGAGTTTTTTTGAGAGCAAGGGCCATCTGCGTCTGGACAGCTTCCCGCTGGTTCCCAAGAATGACCCCAGCCTGCTGCTGATCAACAGCGGTATGGCACCTATGAAGAAATGGTTCCTGGGCCAGGAAGAGCCGCCCCGTCATCGCGTTACCACCTGCCAGAAGTGCATCCGCACCCCTGACATCGAGCGCGTTGGCATCACCGCACGCCATGGTACCTTCTTTGAGATGCTGGGCAACTTCTCTTTCCAGGATTACTTTAAGGAAGAAGTCATTCCCTGGGCATGGGAGTTTTTGACCAGCGACGAGTGGATGGCTATCCCCAAGGATCGCCTGTACATCTCTGTTTACGAAGAGGACGACGAGGCTTACGACATCTGGACCAAGAAGATCGGCATTGCTGAGGACCACATGGTTCGTCTGGGCAAAGAGGATAACTTCTGGGAGCACGGCTCCGGTCCGTGCGGTCCCTGCTCTGAGATTCACTTTGACCGTGGCCCCGAGTACGGCTGCGGTAAGCCGACCTGCGGCGTAGGCTGTGACTGCGACCGCTATATGGAAATCTGGAACCTGGTGTTCAGCCAGTTCGACTCTGACGGCAAGGGCACCTACACCCGCCTGGAGCGTCCCAACATCGATACCGGCATGGGCCTGGAGCGCCTGGCCTGCGTCATGCAGAACGTGGGCAACCTGTTCGAGGTTGACACCGTTAAGGCTGTTCTGAACCACGTGGAAAAGATTTCCGGCAAGGAATACAAGAAGGACGCAAAGACCGATATTTCCATCCGCGTCATCACCGACCACGTCCGCAGCTGCACCTTCATGGTGTCTGACGGCGTGCGTCCCACCAACGAAGGCCGCGGCTACGTGCTGCGCCGCCTGCTGCGCCGTGCTGCACGTCATGGCCGTATGCTGGGCATCGACCGCCCGTTCCTGGTGGAGCTGGTGGAAACCGTCATCCAGTCCAGCGAAAGCGCATACCCCGAGCTGCGTGAGCACGCTGATTACATCAAGCGTGTTATCGGCACCGAGGAAGAGAACTTCTACCGCACCATCGACGCTGGCATGAACCTGCTGAACAACCTGATCGACGAGGTCAAGGCAAACGGCGGCAGCGAGCTGTCCGGCGCAGAGGTGTTCAAGCTGCACGATACCTTCGGCTTCCCCATGGACCTGACCAAGGAAATCGCTCTGGAAGCAGGTATTCAGGTGGACGAGGAAGGCTTCCATGCCGAGCTGCAGAAGCAGAAGACCCGTTCTCGTGAAGAGCGCCTGAAGAAGAATATTTCCGGCTGGAGCGCTGACCTGTTCGGCGAGCTGACCGTTGAGCCTACCGTTTACACCGGCTACGAAAAGCTGGCTGACGAGGCTACCGTTCTGGCTCTGGCTGAGGACGAAACCCTGACCGACGGCGTTTCTACCGACGACGGCGCAAAGGAAGGCGTTCTGGTCATTCTGGACAAGACCCCGTTCTATGCAGAAATGGGCGGCCAGGTTGCTGACCACGGCATCATCACCACCGACGACGCAACCCTGCGTGTGCTGGACGTGAAGAAGACCCCCAAGGGATACTTCGTCCACACCTGCGTTTTGGAAAATGGCCTGATCAAGGTTGGCGACAAGGTCAACGCACAGGTGGACAAGGCATATCATATGGATATTGCCCGCAACCACACCGCAACCCACCTGATGCAGGCTGCTCTGCGTGAGGTTCTGGGCGACCACGTCCACCAGGCTGGCTCCTATCAGGATGCAGGCGTCACCCGTTTCGACTTTACCCACTTCAGCGCCGTCACCCCCGAGGAGCTGAAGAAGGTGGAAGATATCGTCAATGAGAAGATCATGGACGCTATGGATGTTGACATCCGCAACATGCCCATCGCTGAGGCTAAGCAGCTGGGCGCAATGGCTCTGTTCGGCGAAAAGTACGGCGAAGTCGTTCGCGTTGTCAACGTGCAGGGCTGGTCTACCGAGTTCTGCGGCGGTTCTCATGTGTCCAACACCGCACAGATCGGCTGCTTCAAGATCGTCAGCGAGTCCTCTGTTGCAGCAGGCACCCGCCGTATCGAAGCAATCACCGGCCGCAACGCTGTGAAGATGATGCAGGACAACGAAGCTACCATCAAGGAGACCGTTGCTGCCATCAAGGCTACCAGCGCAAAGGATCTGGTTGCTCGTGCCGAAGCTCTGGTTGCAGAGAACAAGGCTCTGGCTAAGGAGCTGTCTGACATGAAGGCTGCCGCTGCTGCTGCAAAGGCAAACAGCCTGTTCGACAACGCTGTTGACGTGGGCGGCGTCCGTGTGATGACCGCTAAGGTTGCCGGCGGCGCAGACGCTCTGCGCAGCATGTGCGATACCGTCCGTGAAAAGGCTGCGGATGCGGTTGCTGTTCTGGTCAGCGTGGACGGCGAAAAGATGAGCCTGGCTGTTACCGTTGCTAAGGACGCACAGGCACACGGCCTGAAGGCTGGCGCTCTGGTCAAGGACATTGCTGCGATTGCAGGCGGCAAGGGCGGCGGCAAGCCTGATTTCGCAATGGCTGGCCTGAAGGATGCTTCCAAGATTGACGAAGCTCTGGTTGCTGCTGCTGAAATCGTAAAGGCAAACCTGAAGTAATTCCAAATCCCTGTCAAAACAGAATCAAAGCACCGCCATGTGGGGGATTCCTGCGTGGCGGTGCAGTTCTGTTTTATTTTCCTCGCGGAAAAGCGGTGCAAAGGCACCGAATCATAAATCTGGTAAAGGAGGTTCGTTTTATGGATTGTCTGTTTTGCAAGATCGCCGCAGGCGAAATCCCTTCAAAAAAGCTGTACGAAGATGACCAGCTGCTGGCCTTTTATGACATCGACCCGCAGGCTCCCGTTCACTTTTTGGTGATTCCCAAGCAGCATATCGACTCCGCAGCCTGCCTGACCGAAGAAGATGCAGCACTGCTGGGCCATGTGTACGCAGTGATTGCCAAGCTGACGGCTGAACTGGGCTGCGACGGCGGCTACCGTGTTGTGACCAATGTTGGCGAGGACGGCGGCCAGAGCGTGAAGCACCTGCACTTCCATGTGCTGGCAAAGCGCAGCCTGGCATGGCCTCCGGGCTAAGCCAAGGCGAAACCCTGTTCTGCCTGAATCGGAAAAGGAGACGATACAAATGAAAGATACCTATACTTTGCACGTTGCGGGCCTGACGCGTGAACTGCCCATCTGCCCGCTGAACGAGCATTTGAACATTGCTGCCTTCATCATGCTGGGCGACGCAGAGCTGTCTGTGGCCTGCGCAGCCGAGCTGCTGAAGAAAGTGCCTGCGTTCGACGTCATCCTGACGGCTGAAGCAAAGGGCATCCCTGTGGCACACGAGATGAGCCGCCAGAGCGGCAAGCCTTACCTGGTTGCACGCAAGGGCAAGAAGCTGTACATGCGTGACCCGGTTGTTGTTGAGGACCAGTCCATCACCACCGCTGCCAAGCAGACCCTGGTCATCGACCGTCCCGAACTGGAATCCATGAATGGCAAGCGCCTGCTGATTGTGGACGACGTGATTTCCACCGGCGGCTCGCTGCACGCACTGGAAGCTCTGGCTGCACAGAGCAGCTGTGAGGTTGTGTGCTGTGCTGCTGTTCTGGCAGAGGGCGACGCAGCCAAGCGCGGCGACATTGTGTTCCTGGAGCCGCTGCCCCTGATTGAGTCCTGATGTGATAAAGCGGCCTGCATGTATCTGTGGAATCCAGATACTGGCCATTTTGTTGATGGAAGCATACCTGCCGCGGGCGGTCGTTTGGCTGCCTGCGGCTTTTTCGGTTCTGGTGGGCGTTATCCTGTTGGCTTGTAAACAGAAATGGCCGGGGAAATGCTGTATTCTGGCCGGTACTTTGGCGCTTTTGTTGAGTCTGCCTGCGCTTGGCATGGAGGATAAAGCAAATCGGCTGTATGGCAGCCGCACCGTAGCAATGCGCGGTCAGGTGCAGCAGGTATCTTCCAGCAACGATGCTGAAACAGTGCGTGCCGTGATTTATGTAACCGAAGTGGAAGGCGAAGCGGCTTCGCTGCGTGCGTATTGTCCGCGTATGCCCCAATGTGAAACAGGCGAAATCATTTCCGGCAAGTTCGTTCTGGGCGGCTTGCCGCATGACGGGTTTCGCTTGCAGCATTATGCAGACCGCATCTTTACGCAGGCCGATTACCAATCTGATTTTGCAGTGGAAGGCGTGTACCGCAGCCTTTCCCAATGGTTTGCCCAGCTGCAATTGACATGGGCAGGGCGAATTCGGTATTATCTAACCGAGGAAACCGGCGGCGTGCTTGCCGCAATGGCCACAGGCGACCGCAGCGGCATACCGCGCGCACTGTATAACGATTACAAAAAAGCTGGGATTCTCCATGTGCTGGTGGTCAGCGGCCTGCATCTGGCAGTAATCTGCGATTTGGTACCGCTGTCCATGCGGCGCAAAAAATACCGCGTTCGCTATGGCGTTTTGACCATTCTGCTGGCGCTGTTTTTCATGGGCCTGACCGGGGCGACGCCATCGGTGCTGCGTGCCGGTTTTACCGTACTGCTGCACAGCACAGGTATTTTGCTTGGCCTTCCAGCCGACCCCATCACCAGCCTGGCACTGTCCGGCGTTATCATGTCCATCGGCAATCCGTATGCGGTATGCGACATCGGCTTTCAGCTTTCGTTTTGTGCAACGGCAGGCGTTCTGGCGGCTTCGGCTATGGTAAAAGCGAGACACTTGCCGGATGAAAGTACCACAGGCTTGCATAAAATTCACAATATGGTGGCAGAGCAAATGTTCGTTTCCACCATGGCAGCGCTGTTTATTTTGCCGGTGCAGCTGGCCTGGCATATGCCTGTCAGCCGCTTTTCGGTGTTTGCCAACCTGGCCAGCTTTCTGCTGATTCGGCCGATGATTTGCTGCGGTTTGGCCGTGGCGGTGCTTGGCGGTATACCGGGGCTGCATTTTATTGTGCGCGTTGCAGGTTTGGTGGGCGGCATTCTGGCGCGTGTGCTGAACGGTACGGTCAGATTTTTTGCGCACCTGCCCGGTGCGACCGTTCATCCGCAGCCACGCGTGCTTGTCAGCTTGGCGCTCACGGTGCTGTTGTTTTGGTGGATGTGTCGTCGCCGCCGATATGCGCCGCAGCTTGTGGCAAAAGCGCTTGCCGGATTGGCTGTGGCAGCGATATTGATTCATGGCGGACTGGACCATAATCTAATCAAAATCACCATGCTGGGCGAAAGCGACGCACCTGCCGTGGTGGTAACGCAGAACCGCCAGGCGCTGGTTTTCTTTCGCGGCAACAAAACCACAGCCAAACAGATACGCGCCTGCCTGGACGCGCAGCACATCGACGAAATCGACTATCTGGTGGATTTGCGCCTGAACGACCCCAGGCCTTGTCCGCTGGAGGCCACACGCTACAAAACGCTGGCGCAAACGGAATTCGAGCCGGTTATCCGGGAATATCCGCTGGACGATGTGATTTTGATTCAGACGATGGAGCTGGACGGCGGCATGGTTGCGCTTTGCTGCGGGCGGTATGTGGTTTGGCTGTACAGCGGTTCGTTGCAGCTGGAAAAGCAGGCAGACCACATGGAGCTGCTTTTGGCTTCGGAAGGGAACCCCGGCAGCCTGGCGCATTGCGATACCATCTTATCCTTGAGCCGCAGCCCGGACTGGCTGAAAAAGCATCGAAAAGACAATGTGCTGTACGCCGATGGCACCGCATTGGTTCGGATTCGTCCACGCCGATGGAGCCGCAAATGGCCTGTGCGCATTGATACATGACAGGAGGAACGCTATGACAGCAAATACGCAGATTGCCGAGCTGGTAAAAAAGCAGTGCCCGGTCTATTACTTTGTTTCGGGCGAAGCGTATCTGGCGCACCGTGCACTGCACCAGGCCAGCACCCAGATTCTGGCCGGCGAGGACGAAAAAACCGTGCTGGACGAGCCGGCTCCTGATATTGAATCCGTCATTATGGCGGCAGGTACCATTTCGTTTTTTGGTACACGCCGTTTGATTGTAATGCCCAATCTGGAGCCTTCGGCCTATTCGGAAAAGGACTTTGCGGATTTCTGCGATGCCATTTCCAGCGCCGAAAATGCCGTTTTTGTGATGAGCAGTGTGTACCCCATCGAGTGGAACAAACCGCGCATCCCCAAACAGATGAAAAAACTGATGGACCTGTGCCAAAAGCTGGGCTATGTGCAGGACATCGCCAAGCTGACAGGCCCCCAGCTGCGCGAAAACCTGATGCAACGCGCATCTGCACAGGGCACGACCCTTTCGGATGCGGCGGCACGCGCCTTAATCGACCGCAGCGGCGAGGACCCGGCTTTGCTGGAAAACGAAGTGGATAAGCTGTGCGCATTGTCTGGCTATCAGGTCATCAGCCCGGCCATGGTGGCACAGTTGGGTACACCCAACCTGGAAGCGGACGTGTTCGAGATGGCAAAGCTGGTCACGGCGAAAAATTCTACCGCCGCCTGCGAAAAGCTCCAGCAGCTGTTCAAGCTGCGGTACGAGGCCATTCCCATTGCCGCCGCACTGAACGGCAGCTACATTGATATGTACCGGGTCAAGCTGGGCCAGAGCCAGAAGCGCGGCTACGAAGCCGTCCACAAGGATTTTGGCTACAAAGGCAGCCCGTACCGTCTGAAATATGTGATGGACAGCGCACGGCGGTATACGCTGCCCCAGCTGAAGGAGTGCTTGGAAATTCTGGACACCCTGGACCGGGATTTGAAAGCCAGTCCGGTGGATGGCCAGATTCAGCTAGAAACGGCGCTTTGCTGTTTGTGCCGGGTAGGGGGCAGCCGATGAGAGAAAAAATCCATACGTCCCGTGTCATCGTGGTGGAAGGCAAATATGACGCTTCGCGCCTGGCCGGCATCACGGATGCAACCATTTTGTGCACCGATGGCTTCGGCATTTATACCGACACCGACCGCCAGAAGATGCTCAAGCAGCTGGCGAAGAAAAACGGCCTGATTATCCTGACTGATTCGGACGCAGCAGGCTTTCGGATTCGGAACTTCGTCACCAATATTGTGGGCGCAGACAATGTGCTGCAAGCCTATACCCCTGCGCAGCAGGGCAAGGAAAAGCGCAAAGCCGAGCCAGGTAAAGAAGGCTTGCTTGGCGTGGAAGGCATCGACGACGATGTGCTGTACCAGATTTTGCAGGAGCTTGTGGAAACCCAGCCCCAGCCAAAAGCCGAACCAGCCGCCGCACAGCGCGAAATCACCTATACGGATTTGTACGCATGGGGTCTGTCCGGTACGGCAGGCGCAGCCGAGCGCAAGGCGGCACTGCTGAAAAAGCTGGATTTGCCGCCGCGCCTTTCCAAAAAGGCTATGGTGCAGGTGCTGAACCGCCTGCACACCTGGCAGGAAATCGACACACTGGTGCAAACGGAACTGTAACAAAAAAGCCGCACAGCTTACGCGTAAAACGCAGCTGTGCGGCTTTTTGTCGCAAAATTATTTCAGGGTGCCGTCAATCACCTGGCTGTAATACCAGGGCTTGGGCGCACGGAAGCTCTTTCCACTCAAGGAAGCAAGCTCCGGGTCGGTAAAGCGAGGCAGCGTCAGCTCCCAGGCACACAAAGCCTGATACTTCAGCTTCAGCTCCCGGTTGGCAGCATTGTTGCCGTATTTACTGTCGCCCAGAATGGGGCAGCCGATGCTTGCCATGTGTGCGCGAATCTGGTGGGTGCGTCCGGTAATCAGGTCCACCTTCAGCAGCGCCAGACGGCCGGAAACCGCGATGGTTTCATAGCGCGTTTCTACGCTCTTGGCACCGGGACGCTTTTCGGGTACGATTTTCACCATGCCCATGTCTGCGTCCTTTACCAGCCAGCCGTCCAGCATAGCGTCCGGCGGCGTCGGGCGGCCAAAGGTAACGCACAGATAGGTCTTTTTCACCTCACGCTTACGGATGGCCTCGGTCAGCACTTCTTCGGCCAGAGGCGTTTTGGCAATCAGCACAAGGCCGCTGGTGCCGGTGTCCAAACGATGGCACAGAGCCGGGGTGTAAGGGTCGTTTTCCTTGTACTGGCCGTCCTTGTTCAGGTACAGCAGCGCACGGTTAATCAGGGTGTCGTCGTCCGGGCCGTCAACGGTCAGTCCGGCAGGCTTATTGACCACCATCAGCTGGGGGCAGTCATAAACCACTTCGGCAGGGCAGCGGGCAGATTTCCAAGCCGGACCGCCCACACGTGCCGCATCCTCCAGCTGGTCATCCAGAATGAACAGCTTGATCACGTCGCCAGCCACCACGCGAGTGGAAAGCGGCTGCTTGCGGCCGTTGAGCTTGATTTTGTTTTCACGCAGGGCTTTATTCAGCTTGCCGGGGCCCAGAACAGGAAACTGGTCCATCAAATACTTATCCAGGCGCGTGGGTGCCAGGCATTTTACTTTCAAAATTTTCACGTTGGTTCCTCCCCAGTGTTCGGATATCAAGAATCTATTTTATTATACGGATATTGGCGCAAAAAGGCAAATGTAATCCCCAAACCTTGACATTTGGTGGCTGGTATTGTATTATTCCCTTTGTAGCGAAATATGCCGTCGTGGCGGAACTGGCAGACGCCAGGGACTTAAAATCCCTTGCTGGCAACAGCGTACCGGTTCGATTCCGGTCGGCGGCACTAAAAAATTCCATGCGTGTATGCGCATGGAATTTTTTGTTTTATGCCGCATGGATGGGCAAAGCATCAGACCAGATGGATTTCGCCCACGCGCCAGCCGGCTTCGGTGTAAAGCAAGGTTACCGGCACAGCGCGCACCACTTCGGCCGGTTCGCCTTCCGGCGGGAAGGGGTCACGGAACCGCATGATTTCCAAAAAGCGCACCATGTTTTCGTCGGCGGAAAGCAGCGTGTAGCCCAGCGTTTCATAGTCGCCGCTGTAACAGCTGGAAACGTCGGCACACAGCACGGCACCGTTTTCATCGGGCTTGTACAGCGTGTCGTTGGCCCAGACGAAAAACTCCGGCGTGAACACCTGCAAAACCTCCAGCTGGAATTCCTCCCAGGTCATGGGGCTGCGGTAATAGGTGGCCTTGCCGGGCGCAGGGGAAGGGATACAGTCCCAGCACCAGGCATCTCTGCCAAAATAATGGGGGAAGCTCACGGGCGGATCATGGAAAAACAAAGTGGCGGCATCGGTGGCCTTGTTGTACAGTACCA
>JAHHRK010000058.1 GCA_020025795.1 Faecalibacterium sp.
AGCATATTACGGATGATGCTGCGGCCCTGCCGCTTGCGCATACGATTTCGTCGATCCCTGCTGCCCGCTCAGTTGCATTTTCGCAGCCCATTTTCCACCGTTTCTTTCTGTCCTGTGAAAAAATCCCGGCTTGGATCATTTCCAAACCGGGATTTTGCTTGATTTTACTTTTTTACCACCATTTACGGGAATCCAAATCACACGTAATTTGAATATCCTGATAGTCCGGTTTTCCCGCAAAAAAATCCTCACAGGAAATCAATGCCAGGCTGGGACGATAAACCTCATCCAAAATCGTTTCCCCATAATAGGCTTTCTCAACCTTTTCTACCTTTTCCTGCCGAAGCACCAGCAGGTTGTCTTCCAACGCTTCCACAACAGAAACCGGGCAACGGCCGTCAAGTGCCACATACTCCATCGTAATCGGTTGCACAACACCACTATCCAAATCAATGGCATACTGTCGTTTCATCTGGCTGTGGGCATCGTCCTCCATAAACTGCGGTTTCACCAAAAGTTTTCCCTGCACCAGTTTGAGTCCGCACGGATCACTCCACAGATTCGGCTCCGGATTTTGCAGTTCCTCCGGCCACTGGACATCCAGTGTACCGGTTGTGCCGTCCAGTTTTACCCATCCGATTTCACCGCCCTGTGTCAGCCACCACACGCGATCCTCGTCGGCCAGGAAAGTACGCACAGAATCACCTTCGTCTTCCCACTGCATCAACTCGGTAAATTTTCCGTCAACGGGATTGATTGCAAGCAGCCATCGGGTTGGGGTTCGTTCTGCTTCTTCGTATATTCTGTTCACTTCGTCCGCTGGGGTGTCACTGGTAATGTTATGTTCTTCAAAAAATACCTGGTCCGCACGGTGATCGGTAACAGCAATCAACTTATTTTTCAAAGGCTGCGCCTGCACCGCCCAGTTTCCATTATGGTAAAGCTGCTGGATTCCACTGCCGTCCAGCAAAATCCGACAAAGGCCACCTTTTTCTCCGTTGATGCCATAATACAGTGCATTTTCGTCTGCTATCATCTCACCCAGAGACAGAACCGAATAGTCTGGCTGTTTTCCCTGCAGCAGGCTGCGTCTGTTTGCGCCGTCACGGTCTGCCAGATCAATGTGAACCTCGCAGTCTTTTCCTTCGTTCTGTTCTGTGAAATACAGCAGAACCAGAGTATTCTCATCCAAAACCCATACATCTCCACCCCGCATTCCCTGAGGCAGGCACGCAGGGCAGTCATTCGTGCAGTCGGCTTTTTCACACAGTGGTTTCGCTGTCTGGGTCTTGTAATCTACATAGCACAGCTTGGACCGGCCGGGCGCATCCTGGCGCGAAAAGCAGTAAAAACCGTTTTCATCTCCGTGCTTCAGCATCCTGAGGCCTGTTACCTGGGTTTGTTCCGTTTCCTGCGTTGTGATTTGCAGCTCCGGCTTTGCTTTTTCTGCATTGGCTCCTTGTCCGCAGCCGACCAAAAGCACCATTCCTAAGGTCAGCGCCACAGCAAGGGCGGTCTTACGATATTTCATCCTGTTATCCTCCTTTTTGTGTTTCACTGACTTTACTATAACGGTGCCATGTTTCAGATTTCTTTCCAAAACAGACGTATTACAAACTTTTTTCAGAAATGATTATCCAATGCATCATCCGCCGTAATGCTCAAATGCAGTTGGCCATTTTCAACAGTGCAGCAAAGCGTAGCCTGCCCCGTCTGAGAATACCATTTCACACTGTTTTCGGTATTTGTATCCTGTACGACCCAATCCAGCAAACCGTCCACGCCCAAATAGCGACTGTACGCCTGCAAAACTTCCTCCGGCGTGCGATTTTCTGCAATCGAAACAGAAATTTCCACAGCACAGCGATCTTCTGTGGAAAACAAAACCCAAATCCGTCCCAAATGTGTTTGCTTTTTCCACCAATCCAGCCGGTACGCCGTATAAAAGTGATTTCGTTCTATCTCAAAATTCGCTGTCGGCTGCATCAGCATTGCCTGAATCTGTTCAAAGTCTGCTTGTGCCAGCACACCAGATTCCGTCAGCTGTGCTGCAATTTCTTCCACAATGGGTGCAATGTCCTGCTGCGTTTCTCCTTGCTGCGAACGCTCCATCTTATACCTGCTTTGCTCTGCACTGTGCAGCATATACAACGATGGGATGCGGCGTGCTTCTTCTGTCAAAATACCGGGACGCTGTGGTCTTTCCACGATTTGTTGGCTCCGCGCCGCATCTTTCGCCCGCGCCCACAGCGTGGGCAGTGCCAGCATCAGAATCAGGATTCCCACAAACAGCATCTGCGCCGCTGCCACGCACCAGCTATTACGTCTCTGTTTCATGGAAACTTTCCTCCTGCAAAACCAGCCGCACCGTTGTGCCTTCTCCCAGTGTGCTGTCAAATTTCAGCTGCGTATGGTGCAGCTTTGCAATCGCATCGCACAAGCACAGCCCCATTCCGCTGCCGCCGTTTTGCCGTGCACGGCTTTTGTCTACCATGTAAAACGGTTCCGTCAGCTTTTCTATATCCGCCGGGGCAATGCCTTTTCCCGTATCGGATACCGAAAGTTCCCAGCCGGATTCGCATTTTTTACAGCACAATAAAACCTTTCCGTCTTTGGGATTGGCGTTGGCACCATTGCGCACCAGATTTAACAGTAAATCTGCCAGCAAAAGCCGATCTGCCAAAACCACAGCCGACGGCTCGCTTTGGATTTCCAACTTCACTGGGAAATTTTGCGGCAAACTGCGACGCACATCGGCAAACACCGCAGATGCCTTTACCGGCACAAGCGCAACCGTTTCCTGCTGCAACCCAAACAAGCGCATCATCTGTCGGCTGAGTTTTTCCAGCCGCGCTGTTTCATGATAAATAAAGTTGGCGGCCTGCTGGCGCCGCTCCGGCGGCTGCTCACCCAGACGCAGTAAATCCGAATATCCCAGCATGGCGGTCATTGGCGTTTTCAGCTCGTGGGTCAATGCCTGTACAAATCGCTTTTGCCGCTGTGCTTCGTTTTCCAACGCTGTCATGTTCTGCTCGACCGCATCTGCCATTGCGTTAAAGTTGTGCCCCACCAGTGCAATTTCATCTCTGCCGGTCACCTTCACACGCTGGTTATAATGACCTTCAGCGATTTCTCCGGCTGCAGCTTCCAATTCACGCAGCGGACGCGTCAAAAATCGAGCCAAAGCCCATGCCGCCGCACCCGCCAGCAGCATCACGATGCATTCCAGCCAGAAAAACTGTTTCAGCTGCCGGTCCCGCTCCGCGTAAAGATCCGTAATGTCATATGCGTTCACCAGCCAAAGATTTTCTACCTGGCCTTGCAGAGGGGAAGCCAGTAAGATATGCCATCTGCCCCTATTGTTTTCATACAGCAGACCGCCTGTTCCAATTTGGATTACTTCCATCTGCTGAATGAATCGGATACTTTGGGGCATATACGAATATACGCTGGTTCCATCCCCCATAATAAGAGCAAATGCCGTATTTGCCGCACCAATAGAGCTTTGTATACGGCTGCAATAAATCTCCGCTGTGGCTGCCGCCTGAATCATATTTTCCACGTTCTGCTCGCACAGCAGCGTTTCCATCTCGAACCGCTCTTTCTGGTGAACCACGGTACATTCCTGCTCGGCGCGGCGCAGCGCATTGTGCAGATTCTGTTCAATGGTCCATGCACCACCCAGCGATAATACTGTGCACAGCAGCAGCAAGATACTCATTGTCAGCTTTTGGGTGAATTTCATGCATCTTCCCCTTCCAACAAATATCCTATACGAGGCACCGTGCGGATTTTATCCTCCCAGTTCAGCTTATGGCGCAAACGGGAAACATGGGTGTCCAGCGTGCGGTTGGAAGGATCTGCATCCATTCCCCAAACACGTTCAAACAAAACACTGCGGTACAGCGCAATGCCTCTGTTATGTACCAGTGTTAATAAAAGATCATATTCGTGCGGCGTCAGACTCACCAGTTGTCCTGCCCTTGTTACGGTATGGGATTCCGGCTCGATCTCAACATCCCAGAGCTTTAATTTGGTTCCGCGCCGTCCCGTGTGACGCAATACACCTTCCACCCGCGCAATCAGTTCTTCAGCTGCAAACGGCTTGACGATATAGTCATACGCCCCCAGCCGCAATCCGCAAACCCGATCCTCCACTGAATCCCGTGCCGTAAGAAAAATGACAGGCGTTTCGGTGGGGCGAATATATTCCATGAGTGAAAAGCCATCCACTCCCGGCAGCATCACATCCAATACAATCAAATCAAACTTTTCGTTTTCGATCCGCTCTGCGGCCTGATTTCCGTCATACGCCTTCACACAGGAAAGACCGATTCCTTCCAGTGTAATGGCGATCAAATCCGCAATTGTTTTTTCGTCGTCCACAACCAGAATCGACCCCATAAAACGTCCTCCCCTTTGCCTGTTCTGTATTCTTTTACCAGTATAACAGAATCATGTTACAAAAACCTTTCAAGCGCCTTTTTCCCGGTACCATTTCGCGATTCATTGGTGCATTGCCGTAAATTCGTCTCTGGATTTGGTGGTTTTGTTACAGCAGCCTGTTATCGGTGAAAGTATTGCTTTAGGGCAATGGGACGTTTCCTCTATCCGCTAAAATTGCAAAGGAGACTAACATCATGGTAGATTTGAAAGCAAAGCCCTACTGCCTGTCTGATGCAGACATCGCATGGGTTCAGCAGACCATTGCCAACATGACCGACGAAGAAAAGGTTGGTCAATTGTTCTTCGATCACGGCGCAAAGGCTGAGGACGACGCACTGAAGTCCCAGCTGGAGAAATTCCACATCGGCGGTTATCGCTACAACGGTATTCCTTGCGCACAAGTTCAGCACCAAGTAAATGTTCTGCAGGAAAACGCTAAGATTCCTCTGTTCGTTGCCTGCAATACCGAGGCTGGCGGCAACGGTACCGGCTTGGACGGCACCTACATCGCCAAGGGCATCAAGGTTGCTGCAACCAACGATGCAAGGTACGCTTGTGAAATGGCTCGTCTGGGCAATGAAGAAGCTGCCTCCATGGGCAACAACATGGCTTTTGCCCCTGTGTGTGATATTCACTACAACTGGCAGAACACCGAAGTGGTCCAGCGCTGTTTTGGCAGCGATGTGGACCGCGTTGCCGAGATGAGCAAAGCTTATATGGATGGCGTCCACTCTCTGCCCGGTTTTGCCAGCGTGGCAAAGCATTTTCCCGGCAATGGCCAGGATTTCCGTGATGCGCATCTGAGCAACAACATCAACAACTTCAACAAGAAGCAGTGGATGGCAACCTACGGCAAGGTCTACAAGGCCCTGATCGATGGCGGCGTGGACGGCATTATGGGTGGTCACATCATGATGCCCGCTTATATGCAGGAAATCAAGCCCGGCATCTCCTATGATGAAATGATGCCCGCTACCTTGTGCCCCGAAATCATGACCGGCCTGCTGCGTGATGAGCTGGGCTTCAACGGCATGGTCGTTACCGACGCATCTCACATGGTTGCCATGACCGACCGTATGCCTCACGAAGAAATGGTGGTTGCAGCAATCAACGCAGGCTGCGATATGTACCTGTTCTTTAATGACCCCACCGAGGACTTCAACATCATGCTGAACGCTTACCGCACCGGTAAGATCACCGAAGCACGCATGACCGAAGCCCTGACCCGCATCCTGGGCCTGAAAGCAAAGCTGGGCCTGAACAAGAAGACGCGTGAAGAGCTGGTTCTGCCGCAGGAAACCGTAAAGGAAACCGTCGGTAAGCAGGAATACAAGGATATGACCGCTGAGATTGCGGACAAGGCGATCACGCTGGTTAAGTACAAGGACGAGGGCGTTCTGCCCATCACCCCGGAAAAGTACAAAAAGATCATGATCGTGTACGTCAAGGGTGCCGAAGGTCCCATGGAAAAGCTGATGGAGCTGGCTACCAAAGACATGCCTGCCAAGCCCACCCCTGCACAGACCCTGTGCGAGATGCTGTGTGCTAAGGGCTTCGATGCCTTTGTTTACGAAGGGACTCTGGACCGCGTAAAGCGCCTGACTATTGAAGGCAAGACGGTTAGTGCAAATGATATGTACCATGCCGGCAAGGTTGCTATGGCTGACTTCAAGGCACAGCAAGACATGGTCATCACCCTGTTCGATGTAAGCAACGGTCGCCCGGCCTTTGGCATGACTAAGGGTGGTGGCGAGATTCCCTGGTACGTCCACGATGTGCCCACCATCGGCATCAGCGTGAACGCACCCACTATGCTGGCTGACGTGCCCATGCTGCGCACCTATATCAATGCTTACGACTCCAATACCGTTACGTTGACTGCTCTGGTGGAAAAGTTGATGTCCGGCAAAGAAGCCTTTACCGGCATTGATCCCATCGACAGCTTCTGTGGCCTATGGGATACCCGCCTCTAATTTAATTTTTTCTCAAGCAGAAAAAACACCCCGCAGAACTCTGCAGGGTGTTTTTTAATTTTTGCTTATTCCGCCGGGGTATAAATCATATCAATACCGGTCTGGAGCACTTCTGCATTGATGGCACCCTGTGCGTGTGCAATCACATAGCCATCCGCATCAATAAAGAAGCTGGTCGGCAGCGCATAAGCACCATAGGTGTACGATGCTTCCATTTCCGTATCAAAGAATACCGGCAGGGTGTAACCGTTCTTTTCGATAAAGGCTGTGGCTGTTTCCACCGTTTCCCGGTTGCCGTCGGTCGCGTTAACCATCAAAAACTGCACTTCGCCGTCCAGTTCCTGGTTCATCTTATCAAAATCCGGCATTTCGCTCTTGCACGGACCGCACCAGCTGGCCCAGAAGTTCAGCACAATCGGCTTGCCGAAGGAATCCGACAGATGTACTTCATTGCCTTCTGCATCATACACCGTAAAATCGATTGCCTCGATTTTTTCTGGTTCTTCTCCCTGGCCATCCGGCTGAGCAGTTGGCTGTGCGGCAAGCTGGTTATTGCCGGAAAAGTTTGCGCCCAGCTTCTTATAAGCAACGCCCGCCACCAGCAGGACTACAAGCAATCCTGCTGCGAGCATCATCAACTTTTTCTTATTTTCCATAAAGCCTCCTTAGCTCAACCATGCCATCAGCCGACCCATCGTGCCGGTGGCCATCATGATACCAACCAGAATCAAAAAGCTGCCGCTGATACGATTAATAATCGTATAGTGCCGTTTGATCCAGTCGAACGTATTTTTCAGCTGATCGATCAATACCGCACTGAGCAAAAACGGCACGCCCAGACCCAGCGAGTAGACCAGCAGCATCAGCATACCGCTCAAAACATGGCCTTGCTGCGATGCCATCATCAGCGCAGAACCCAGGAATGCACCCACGCAGGGCGTCCAGCCTAAAGAGAAAATCACGCCAAACAGCATCGCTGAGAAAAATCCCATGTTGCTGGTATTTACAGAGCGGTTGCTGCCGCGGAAAAAGTCCAGTTCAAACAGGCCCAAAAAGTGCAAACCGAACAAGATGACCACGCCACCCGAAACCAGGTTTACTGCCGTCTGGTGGCTTTTTAAAAAGCTGCCTAAGGTGCCGGCCAGTGCCCCCAATACCACAAACACCATCGTAAAGCCCAGCACAAAGCCGGAAGCGGTCGTCAGTGTTTTTTTCGTGGTGCGGGATTCGCCGCCTGCGAAATACGATACGTAAATCGGCAGCATCGGCAAAAGACAAGGCGACACAAAGGTGATGATGCCCTCCAAAAATGCGATAATATACTGCATATAAACTCCTATTTATGATAAGTAAGCAAGAAGGATATTCTTTGCTTTTGTTATTCCCAGTATGCCAGTATGATATCCTTTTTTCTGTGACAAAATCACAGAAAAGAAAATCCGGATATGGTAAATGCCATACCCGGACTTTTTTGGTTTTTACAGTACCAGCGAAGGTGCCGTATATACGCGGCTGCCCAACTCGCTGTCCAGCATATACAGGCTGCGCGGATCTTCGCCAAACAGAGAATACTTTTTGATCAGATTATCTGCGTTGGTTTCCTCTTCGCCCTGCTCTTTCACGAACCAGTCCAAAAACTGCATGGTTCGGAAATCTTTGCAGCTGTATGCGGCATCATAAATGGCATGAATCAGGCTTGTGACATAGTTCTCATGCTTCAGGCCTTCCTCCAGAACCGTCTTGGGGCTAGTCATCGCAACATTCGGCTTTTCGATGGCATCCAGCACCACACGCTCGCCGTTGTTTTGCAGATACTGTATAAACAGCATGGCGTGATCCCGTTCTTCCTGCGCCTGCACCTTGTACCAGTTTCCAAAGCCTTCCAGGCCCTGGTCGTAGTAGTAATTGGAAAAATCCAAATACAAGTAAGCAGAATAAAATTCCTTGTTGACCTGTTGGTTGAGCAACGCTGCTACATTTTTATCCAGCATGTGTAGAACCTCTCTTTTCTGCCGTGCACTGACCAAAATGCCCCTGTCCCAGCGGCAAACTGCCGCCGGGACAGGGATTTATTTTGTATCAGTAATTTTCCTTGTGAACCTCAAAGTATGCCTGCGGATGGTTGCAAACCGGGCACACATCGGGAGCCTTCGTGCCGACCACGATGTGGCCGCAGTTACGGCACTCCCAAATGGTGACACCGCTCTTTTCAAAGACAGCCTTGGTCTCCACATTTTTCAGCAGTGCGCGATAACGCTCCTCGTGAGTCTTTTCGATAGCACCCACGCCGCGGAAGCGCTCGGCCAGCTCGTGGAAGCCTTCCTCGTCTGCTTCCTTAGCCATGCGGTCGTACATATCGGTCCACTCAGCGTTTTCGCCTTCTGCTGCGTGCAGCAGGTTTTCAGCGGTATCGCCCAGTTCGCCCAGAGCCTTAAACCACAGTTTTGCGTGTTCTTTCTCGTTTTCAGCCGTCTGCAAAAACAGTGCTGCGATCTGTTCGTAGCCTGCCTTCTTCGCCACGGACGCAAAGTAGGTGTACTTGTTGCGTGCCATGGATTCGCCTGCAAAAGCCTCCCACAAATTCTTTTCGGTCTTGGTACCTGCATAAGGATTCTTAGCAGGTTCTTCCACCTTTACAAAGACGCTTGCGGGCTGCTTGCACTTGGGGCAAACAAAATCTGCAGGCAGCTGGCCTTCATGAATATAACCGCAAACAGTGCATTTCCATTTTTCCATAATCATTTTCTCCTTTTATCTGTTTTTGAATTATATTATGTGTCGAGAACGCTCTATTCTTTCACCGATCGAAATTATCGGCATGCTAAGCAGGAACTATTCTCATTTGCCAGTATTATAGCGCATTTTTTCAGATTTTAATGTGACTTTGTCACACAAGGATCAGTGGTTGCCGCACTCGTCTGCATGAGCATGCTCGTGGCAGACAGCACCAGTGGTAACCAGTTCACCCTTCAGGTAAGCTTCCACAGCCTGGCGTGCATCGCCTGCTGCGCCAACAACCACTTCCACACCGCGCTCGTTGAAGATATCCACAGCGCCGCCGCCCATGCCGCCGG
>JAHHRK010000059.1 GCA_020025795.1 Faecalibacterium sp.
TTCTGCCAGCTGTGCCTGGGTCATCCCTTTTTCTTTTCTAAGCTCTGTAATTAACGCACCAAGTGATTTTTTCATTTTGTATTTCTCCTACACTTGTATTTATTCTGTGTAATCAATGTACCATGACGGCAAAATTTGCTCAACCGACCGGTAGTTTATACAAGTAGAGAAACAGTTTACAGGCTGTAGAGAGAACTCTATCAAATCCGTAGCTTCCTCTGTTCGATCTATTTTGATAAGTCTAGCGCTCTGCAAAATCAAAAGTTTCGTTTCCCCGTCATTTGAAGCCGTATCGTCTTTACGAGCATACTGTTTATACTCCATACAGAGTATAAACAGTGCAATTATTAGGATAGGAATACGTTCCTAAAACCTTATGGAAAAATACTTTCTTACGGAGTATACCCAAATGCACCGAGCGGTTCTTTTTTATATGTCCCTGCGGGCTTTACTTTTTGATCACATCGCGGAAATCCAGAATCTGCTCCTGGCTGTGTGCAGTGATTTCGTCCCACTGATCTTTTCCGCTGGCATCGTACACGCCGACCACAAAATAACCGGCTGCACGGGCGGTATTTACGGCAAGCAGCGCATCCTCAAACACAGCGGTTTCTTCGGGGACCGCACCCATTCGCCGGGCGGCTGTGTTATACACGTCTGGGCGGCTTTTGCCAGCGCCTACCGTCTCGCAGGACAGCAGAAAGGAAAACAGCTCTGCGATGCCAAGCCGCTCCAAACAGTCCTCAATCAACGGCTGCGCGGTGGCAGATGCAACGCACATCTGGACGCCGGACGCTTTCAGCTGCATCAGGTACTCACGCACACCGGGCTTCAGCGGCACATCGCTGCGATAATGCTCTGCCATGCGGTGGTTCATCTCTGCGGCTGCCTGCTGCGGCGTGCAGGGCAGGGAAAACGTCTTTACCAGATAGGCCGAAGATTCGGTCATAGTCATGGTTTTCATGACTTCCCGCTGGGCCTGGGTCGGCGGCGGCAGGCCGCGGTCCTGTAAAAACTCACTGGCCAGATTGCCCCAATACGGCATGGAATCCACCAGCGTACCATCCATATCAAAAATCGCAAACTTTCGATCCATGCGAAACCCCTTTCGATTTGCACACAAAAAACGGACGGCATTGATACAATGCCGTCCGTTTTTCCTCTTGTTTTCTCCCCGGCAACGTCTGTACTGGGTATTATTCTACACCCGCAGAGATGCCAAAACAAGAGCAGGCGCAGTGCGTCAGTCGAAGTCTGCCCAGAACTGTTTTACGACCGACTCATAACCCGCCCGATTGCAATAATAGCTCATTCCGTGGTCTGCACCCTGCACAATAAACAGCCGTTTGGGTGCTTGGCAGGCCTCGTAGTTTTCGTAGGTCATGCCCACAGGCACAAACCGATCCTGGGTGCCGTGTACAAACAAAACCGGCACCTTACAGTGGTGCATGGCATCCACCGTAGAATAATCGTCCAGACCCATACTGATTTTCCGGCGGCAGAACAAATCCGCCAGTCCGGAACGGATATCATACAGCATATGCAGGTTCTTGTTCGCCACATGCTTACCAATGTCGTGCGGCGAGGTGAATCCACAATCACTCATGATACCGTGGACGCTTTCGGGCAAATCCAGTCCGGCCGCCATCAGAACTGAGGTTGCGCCCATGGAAACGCCGCTCAGGTAAATGGGGATCTGCGGCCCACAACGGCCAATAATCCAGTTTACCCAATCCAGGCAGTCATAGCGTTCCATCAGGCCAAGACCCATATAGGCACCGCCGCTGTTATTCTGGCCGCGCTGTTCTGCATACAGCACGCTGCAATCGTTTTCGGCCAGAAAATCCGCTACCATGCCAAAATCACGGCTCCAGGAGGATCGCCAGCCATGCATGGCCAGCACCACGCGCTTGGCGGTGGGGTTTACGAACCAGTGGCCTGTCAGCACCACACCGTCGTGGCTGAGCATCTTGACCACCTCATGGTCTTTGTGCGCCAGCTTTTCGGATGCTGCGTTCAGTTCTTCCACCAGTGCGTCCGGCTTACGGGAACCGGAAACATGCATTCCTGCCCGCTGGGCAGCTTTGGGTTCGTTGCGGTCCATAGCCAAATCCACCATTTGTTTGGTGACCGCACAAGTGGCCAGCGCGGTGGTCACTGCCGTGGCCCCGGCCGCCAGAAGTATCGATTTTTTTGACTGTTTCATCATTTCGCCGCCTTGTCCTGTTATTCTCTTTTACTGTATGGGCTGGAGAGGAAAAAGGTTCTTATCAGTGGGTTGCTGCGATCTCTTTTTCTGCTGCGCAGCCTTTGCTGCATCGGCTGCCGCCCAGCCACAGCTCATCTGCCACAGGAGACCAGTTCTCTGCATACAGCTTGCACTTATCGCACAGGTGGACGGCTGTTTCCGGAGACTGCAGGTCGGTAGATTTTGCACCGGTGCGTGCAACCATTTCGGGCAGGATGTCCGGGTTTTCCAGCATGGGGCAGGGACGCAGCATATTCTTGTTGAAGGGCTGGCCGTCGTGGTATGCCATAAACAGCGGAGACTGCAAGCACTCCAGCAGCGTCTTCTGGCGAATGTTGGAGTCGGAATAGTGGATAAACACGCAGGGATCTGCGTCGCCGTTTGCGTTGATGTGCAGGTAACGACGGCCGCCAGCAATGCAGCCACCCACATACTCCGCATCGTTCTGGAAGTCCATTGCAAACAGAGGCTTCTCGCGGCGCAGGCGGCGGATGCGCTCATAAATTGCGGTGCGCTGCTCCGGGTTGGGCATCAAAGCAGGCGAAGCATCGTTGCCGACGGGCATATAGTGGAAGTACCAGATGAAGTATGCGCCCAGGTCGATCAGGCTCTGATAGAATTCGTCAGAGGAAATGGAATCCCAGTTCACGCTGGTGTAGCAGGCAGAAATACCGTACATCAGCTTCTTCTTGCGCAGCAGCTCCATGGCATGGATGACTTTCTGATAGGTGCCCTTGCCGCGGCGGCTGTCGGTAGCCTGCTCATTGCCTTCCAGCGAAATGGCAGGCACAAAGTTCTTCACGCGCAGCATTTCATCGGCGAAAGCTTCGTCGATCAGGGTTGCGTTGGTGAAGCACAGGAACACGCAGTCGGAGTGCTTTTCGCACAGGCGGATCAGGTCGTTCTTGCGCACCAGGGGTTCGCCGCCGGTGTAAATATAGAAATACACGCCCAGCTGCTTGCCCTGGCAAATGATGCTGTCTATTTCCTCATAGCTCAGGTTCAGCTTGTTGCCGTACTCTGCTGCCCAGCAGCCGGTGCAATGCAGGTTGCAGGCAGAGGTGGGGTCCAGCAGAATGGTCCAGGGGATATTGCAGCCCAGCTCCTTGCGCAGCTTTTCCTGCTTGGGCCAGCCGATCATGGCGGTATTGATAAAGAAGTTGGTTGCCAGCGTCTTGACCACTTCCGGGTCAACGTCATTCAGCAGGCTCATCACATAAGAATGATAGGGATGCTCCGGATTCTGGAACACATCTCGCAGGATGCGGCGATGATTCTCAAATTCGCCGTGGGAAAATGTATCGGCCCAGTCCATCAGCTTCAGCAGATTTTTTTCCGGGTCCTTATACAGATAACGGAAAGCTTGATCCAGTCCAAACTTTTTCAGCGTAGTTGTTGCGTCCATGGTATACTCCTTTTCTGCATCAAAATCATACGGGGAGGGGAAATCCCCTTTGCTGCGCCGTCGTCCACGAAGTGGCACTTTACAGTCTAGGCATTCGGCGCATTCTTAACCAGTCGGCCTGTTTTTTTCTTCAGGTCGTCTATGCTTTGATTTTAGTATCCCTGTACAAAAACTCTATAAACAAAGAAACCACACGCGCCCAAATTTTGGGCACGCATGGTCGTTTGTCTAATCTGTTTTTTCTTTTTTTACGAAAAAGAGCGTTTTACGGTCAATCCGCACACTGCTTTTCTGCCTTGGGCAGGGGAATTTTTTGCATGAGACCGATAATCTGTCCGGACAAAAGCACCGTCAACAGCGAATAGCCGATGCGCCGCACCGGAATGTAAGAAAGCGCCATCACCAGCACCACCAAATCGCTGATGAGATAAACACGTTCCACGTTGGTATGGAACACATATGCGCCCACCATGGCAATGGCATCATCTCCGCCGGGAGCACCGCCGATTCGTACGCACAAGCCCACGCCCACGCCGACGAACATCGCACCCACCAGTGCAGCAACCAGCGGCATATCCGCCAGCCAGGGCCACAGGGGGTCGAACTGTTCGCAAATCTTATAAATAATCGAAAAGCCTGTGGATGCTATCATAGAGTAAAAAATGAATACATGGCCCAGCAGCTTCCAGCCCAGCAGATAACACAGGGTGTTCAAAATAAAGCCGGATACTGCGGGGGAAATGCTCAGCCAGTATTCCAATAAAAGGGTCAGACCCAGGATACCGCCTTCCGTTACGCCGGAAAGGGAATGGACATGGTACAGGCCAAAGGCCAAAATTCCACTGCCTAAAACCGCAATCAGGCAGTATGACAGCTTGACCTGTCGGAGCGTTTCCGCAAAGGTCTGCCGCATGGATTGTAATACATTTTGCAAGCGTGCGTTTAACATTTTCAATAGATTCCTTCCTGTCTTTCGCATTGGCACCCACAGGCGCCCTATTGTTGTTCCAGTATAAACTCTGGTATAATACCAGAGTCAAGAGCTGGGAGGTGTTTTTATGGAACGCTATTTCAAAATCGGAGAAATTTCCGCATTATACAACATTGGTGTGGACTCGCTGCGCTATTATGAAAAGCTGGGTTTGATTCACCCCATCCGTTCGGAAAGCGGCTACCGGCTGTACAGCATCCATGATTTCTGGTGTCTGAACGTGATTCGCGACCTGCGCGGGCTGGATTTCAGCATGGAACAAATCGCAGATTATCTTCACAGCCACACCGTTGAGTCCACTTTGCAAACCCTTGCGGCCGAAAGCCGCGCCATCAGCGAAAAGATGGCCTTTCTGGAAAAATTAAAAACCAATGTGGAAGCGCGCATGGAAACCATTCGCACCGCAGCCAGCCAACCGGTGGGTCAGTTTGTAATCTCATCTTATGTGGAGCGCCGCTGTTTTGCGATTGCAGAACCATACGCCAACGATGCAGAAATGGATATTCTCATCAAACGCCTTTTGAATCGGGACAAAAACCACGCGTATATTATCGGCAGCCAGCAGATCGGCTCGATCCTTCAGCTGGAACAAGCCAGACAGAGCGATTTTTCCCATTACAGCGGCGCATTTTTGTTGGCGGACGGCGGCGACCAGTGTTTCCCTGCCGGAGAATATCTGTCTGTCTGTTACCGTGGCAGCTATCGGCAGACCGCACGCTATGTACCCGCCATGTTCGCTTATGCCGAACAAAACGGTTATGTGCTGGCCGGGGATATCTTGGAGCTGCTGCGCATTGACATCCACACTTCCGCCGATCCGCAGGAATATGTCACAGAATTGCAGGTGCGGGTAGAAAAGCTGCACTGATTTCCTGACGGCTGCATCTTAGCGATTTCACAGGAGGTCTATTATGGAACAAAACGTATATCTTGCCCCCGGCGCTTATGTACTGGGCGACGTCCGTCTGGGCGAAAACGTAAATATTTGGTATAACGCCGTCCTGCGCGGCGACAAAGGCACCATCACCGTAGGTGCCAACACCAACATTCAGGATAACGCCGTCCTGCACGAGAAAACCACGCTGGGCATCGGCTGCACCGTTGGGCATGGAGCCATTGTACATGGATGCACCGTTGGCGCAAACTGCACCATCGGCATGGGCGCGATTCTGTTAAACGGTGCCGTAATCGGGGAAAACTGCATGGTCGGTGCTGGCGCTCTGGTCACCGGAAAAACCGTTGCACCTGCCGGTTCGCTGCTTTTGGGCAATCCGGCCAAGGTTGTGCGGCCACTCACCGAAACGGAAATTCTGCACATGCAGGATTCTGCCGCAGAATACGTCGCCGAAGCAAAGGCAGCTTTGCCGCTGCGTACTGCCGGCACAGCTTTATAAAACATTATGGCAGCAAAAAGCCTGCGCCCATTTGGGCACAGGCTTATTTAGCTTTTCTGTTACAAAGCGCCGGGATTAGCCGATGGGCATAACCTCAACGATCTTGCACACCAGCGAATTATCGGTGATGTACTCGTTGATTTCCTTCAGAGAATCCAGAACATCCTTATCCTCTTCCAGCTCCAGGCGCAGGACAGCACCCTGATGGCGCTCTTCCTTGGTTGCAGCAGTGGGGTCAGCCTTATCAAAGACCATCTCTGCTACCTTGTCGCGCAGCAGGTTCTCCTGAGTAGTGTTGGGCGCAACGTTGAACACGATGTGGCTGTCGTCGCCAGCTGCACCGGGGGTCAGGATTGCGATGTTGGGGGTGCCGTCTGCGTTAGCAGTGGAAACCACGGTCACACCGGAATACTTTGCGATTTCTTCCAGCACAGCAGCCTGGTCCAGATTGGTGTACAGGTTGGTGTAAACAGAAGGGGTGGAAACTGCGTCTGCACCGGCAGCCGGCTTATCTGCATCCGCAGCATTGCCGCAAGCAACCAGGCCCAGAGCCAGAACGGCACACAGTGCCAAAGCAAAAATCTTTTTCATTAGAAACTCCTTTATGTATCAGTTTCTTAGATGCAACAATGCATCTAAACGAGTGCAACAATCGTAACAGACGCTACCCGTTTTGTCAAGGCTTTTACACATTGCTCACTTTTCGAATTTTCTGAGTACATTCGTTATTTTTTTCTCTTTGTTTCCGCTCTGACGCCGTTGTAACGCGCCGCACAGCGCACCCTTTGTACCTGTAAAAAAGAACCAGCAGCCCCGAAAGGACTGCTGGTTTTCTGCTTTACTGTTTTTTCCGGCGGTACACCGTCCATACCGCTGCCGCTGCAAGCAAATCTACCAGTATCAAAAGCAATCCGACTGGTTGGATTTGTACGGTCCCGCCGTAAACCGCTTCGGGTTTCGACGCAGTTTCCACCTTGACTGCATCCGTATTGCCGCGCTGCTCCGCCACAAGGAAATACACTGAGCAATGCTCCAGCGGCAGAATAGTCTTGCCGTCCTGCGAAACGTTCACCGTAGCGATCCGCACGGCGTCGCCTTCGTCCGGCAGCCAGTACAGCGCACATTCCATTCCCGCAAATTCGGCTTCATCAATCGTCAGCTCCAACTCTGCCGGTCCGGGCAACCTACCGGAAAACGCGGTTTCCAACGCATACCAGGGCTTTTCGCCGGCAACTGCTTTAATGCGCTGTGCCAGCGAGTCTTCCACGCCTACTTTCACAGCAGTATCAAAGATGCCGTCTGATAAGGTAGTGCTTTCAATACTACTGCCACGGAATTGCCAGACATGGTTTTCGCCTTTCAGCCGCAGCATCGCATCCGGACGCTGTTTCAGCATCTCGAAGGCTTTCTGGCTCAAATGGCTTGCCTCCGTAGTATCCAGCGTTACATCACCCGGCTGCGCACGGAAAGCATCCATCACGCGCTGGGCACTGTACAGCTTGCTTTGTGCCGGCTTGGTTGATGGCAGCGGCGTACCGCCTGCCAGGGCCTCTCCGCCCGGTGCCACAGTAGGCTGGGGGCTGTTGTCCGGTGCTGCGGTGGGCTGGGGGCGACTATCCGGCGCAGTGGTAGCCCCCGGCGCCTGCGTGGGCCTTGGCTGCTCTGTCGGTACAGGGCTTTCGCCAGGAGTCGGGGTGGGGTCCGGATAGACTATGATGCTGTCCAACGTTCCGCTGGTGATGACATATTCTGAGCAATGGTCCACTGCAAAGATGTAGCAGTTTTCGTGCGCGTCATAGCGTACTTCCATCATATCAGCCGGCACAATAACGCCGTCCGACCTGACCCAATACAAGTACAGCGCATTTTGCTTGGCCATCGGCTGCTGCGATGCTCTGACACGCAGGGTTGCACGTCCCGGCAAATTGCCGTTGTGGCTCAGGTTTATTTCTTCCAGGATTTTATTCGCATCGCTCTGCGGCAGTTTATCTACCGTTTGCTGTGCCTGTGCTGACAGGCTGTTGCTCACATCCAGATTTGTATCAATATCGGTGCGTTCGATGGTACTGAAATCCCACTGCGCCGCCCAGTTCTGCTGCTCGTTATAAATCGGGAAACGAACCGCCTTGCCCGCCTTTTGAATGGTGGCAAACACATCGGCACGCATCAGCATACCACCTGTGCTATCGCTTTTTTCCAACGGCAGCAGGAACGTGTTTTCGTCCTGCATTTGAGTGGTGGCAATATCCACATTCAGCATCGTGCAGTCCCGATCAGTGTAGTAAGGCGAGGTATACAGCTTCAGCTGCGGCCTGGATATCTCTGTCTGGCCGTTCTCTTTTACCACTTTTACGGTGGGTGCCGATTTGCCGTCCCAGTAGTTCTGCGGCATTTCGATGGTAAAAATCGGCTTGCCGATAGCGTTTGTCCGAATGGTCAGGTCCGTATCGTTGTCAATAAATTTGCTGCGGTTTGCATGGATGCCTTGTTGCTTGGTAACGCAGTTATTCTGCAACATGGCTACTGCATTGTTTTGCAGCGTACACTGATGTATCATGCAGCCTTCCACAGCGGTTGTGCAGTTTTGTACGGTACTGTTTTCAAGCGTGCAGAACTCGTAGTTCTCGCCATAGATGCCTGTGGTACAGTTTTGCACCAGACAATCCTGAATCACCCATTTTACCAAAGGCTTTTGCGAATCATGCCGGTACTGAATACCACCGCGCACACCACCGCCATCTACCACAAGTCCTTCCAGCGCAAAATCGCCTGTGGGTGGGTCTGCGGTAATGATGTATCCACCCTTCGCGTCCGGCGTTCCGGTAAAAATTGCCGGATCATTCGGCTGCTCGCTGCGCAGGATCACATTTTTACCCATCAGCTGCAAATCCATCTCGTAGATGCCGCCTTCCAGCAGCACAACGGTAGGCGAAGGCATCGTGCCAACACGCTCCAGCACAGCCGACAAAGTATCCGGATTTGCATGTACTTCTGGGCCCAGCTCCGCATTCGTCAGGGTAAAGGTGCAGCCAACCGTCACCACCGAAGGGGTCCGACTGATATCGCAGCCAAAGGGGTCATTTTTACTGGGAATATTCAGCTCGATGGTAACCACCACATCACATTTGCCAGCCTTTCCGCCGGGGATCAGCTGTACGCCGAAGCACTTTCCGTCTGGATTGGAATAGCCGTTGCCATCGAACACAGGGTCTTTTTCTGTGGTATGGGTAATTTCACTGCCGATTTGCAGCACGGATTCGTCCGAGCTGGTATAGGTCACCCGTTTTACCAATTCGGTTGCAAAGCTGGTTTGCTGCGGCAAATCAGATGCATTCATATGGTTTTTGTGGCCAATATACTGGCTGGACCACAAATACAAATCAAAGCTGCC
>JAHHRK010000006.1 GCA_020025795.1 Faecalibacterium sp.
AAAAAGCGGTATAGCTTTCACGCTATACCGCTTTTGTTTTACTTTAGATTTTCTGCACTTTCTTGCCCGTCTTTTCTTCGATAAACGTGCGGAATTCGTCCGTTGTACCGCCTGTCATACTGGCTTTTTCGTACACCTGGCCATGCATCTTGGAATACAGGAACACAAAATAGTCGTTTGTTTCCGCTACAACCAAAACCTTGTCGTAATGCCACTCGGTAGTTCCTACCTCACAGGAAGAGGTAAAGCTGTCTTCGTGAAAGACGGCCGTATTATTTGCAGCACCAGGCATCAGGCGCTTACGCGCGATATATCCGTTCATCCGATCCTGGAACACCATCACAATCGCTACGACTGCAGCAGCAATCAACGTAATGACCGCAGATGTGTTCAGCACAAAAGGTCTGCCATCCAGCGGAATCACCAGAAGGAGAGCCAGAACAATGACCGCAATGCCAAAAATGTGGGTAAAGCGATCTTCCTTTTTCCGCACGGTCTTACGCGCCGTGCGCACCAATGTACGCATTACTTTTGCGTTGGCTTCTGTATAAAAAGTAAATTCCATAGTATACCTCCTTTTCAGATCGACATCCTGCCTTCATACAGCTTTTGAATTCCACGACAGTATTTACTGTTCTGCCCCAGCTCCACGCCGATTTCTTCCAGCGTTTTCGTCAGCCAGGCCGGGGGAGCTGTCAGATACTTCACTTCCAGCACGATGGGGCTTTCCGGGTCCGGAGCCAAAGACTGTTCCGGCTGCCAAAAGGCTTCCGGTGCGCCATAGGCAATGTCCCAATCCAGCGTCAGGCGGAAATCGTCCTCCGGCAGATAAAAGGCATCTCGCCAGTAGTTCACCGTCAAAGCTGGGCGGTAGCTGTCGCGCTGTAAAATCTTCGCCAGACGAGGACCATACGGGGTAATCTGTGCCAAATCTACATAGCTGCCGTTTGCCACTGCATGCGCTTGGGCAGAGGTAAGCAGGCTATCACGCTTGCCGGAAAGACCGTACTTTTTGTACTTTTCCTCCAGACGATAAAACTGCTCATCGGTGCCGTAGGTGCGCAGCCGCATCTTGTGCCGTGACAAAGCGCCGTCCATCGTGGCCTGATAGTCCTTGCCCTGCCTGGTATCAAAATACAGGCTCCTGACCAGATAAATACCGTCTATGGTGTGGGGGTCTTGCAACAGCGTTTGCCGCCCAAGCTCTCGCAACTGGCGATATTGTTCTGGAGTGACCGGATATTTTTCTTCATGCCGCAGCATCTGACTCACACAACACGCCCCATTTCCTGGAAATCAATTGTAGTATATCACAACCAGATCTTGCTTTTCAGCCGAAGTACGTCGGTTTTCACGAAATTCTCGCATATAAAAATCCCGGCGCAGATATTGCGCCGGGATTTTTATGCTCAATTCAATTTTTCCGTGGGAAACAAACGCTTTGCGCGCTTAGTCCTCAGCCGGAGCTTCGCTTTCGGTTTCTGCTGCTTCCTCTGCATTCAGTGCAGCCAGCTCTTCTTCGGACAGATCCGCCTCCGCGTCGTCTGCTTCGGGCTTAGACACTTCTGCGTCGTCCACAGGTGCGGTACGTGCCAGAACAGCGACCTTATCGCCATCATCCACACGCATAACGCGCACGCCGCTGCCGTAACGGCTCTGCACCGGAATATCCGCTGCGTGCATACGAATCAGGATGCCTTCCTGGCTGATGAGGATGATATCATCCGTCTCGTCCAGAATCTTAACGCCGGCAACCATGTCGCGTTCCTTATCGTAGTTGCGCACGCCCTTACCGCCACGGCCGGTAATACGGTAATCTTCGATGCGGCTGCGGCGGCCCTTGCCGCCTTCGGTAACGGTAAAGATAGTTGCATCCGGGCGGCAGATGGATACGCCGATAACCTCGTCGCCCTCTGCCAGCTTGATGGCGCGCACACCGTGACCGTTACGGCCCATAGCGCGTGCTTCGCTTTCCTTAAAGCGGATTGCCTGGCCAAAGCGAGTGCAGACGATCAGGTAATCTTCGCCGGAAGTCAGGCGGGTCCAGGCCAACTGGTCGCCGTCATTCAGCGCGATTGCGTTCAGACCGGACTTGCGGATGTTGGCATACTGGCTCAGCGGCGTGCGCTTAATCAGGCCCTTGCGGGTGACCATCGTCACGAAGCCTTCCTTCTCCTCATCCTTAGTGCAGATCATGTTGGTGACCTTTTCGCCGTCCTGCATCTGCAGCAGGTTCACGATGTTCATGCCCTTGCTGGTACGGCTGCCCTCGGTGATCTGATAACCCTTCAGGCGGAAGATACGGCCCAGGTTGGTCACAAACAGCACATAGTCATGGGTCGAACCAACGTTCAGCTCTTCCACAAAGTCCTCTTCCTTATGGGTCAGCCCTGCAACGCCGCGGCCGCCGCGGTGCTGTGCCTGGTAGGTGGCTTCGGGGGTGCGCTTGATATAACCTGCATGGGTCAGGGTGTAAACGCACTGTTCTTCGGGAATCAGGTCCTCGATATCCACTTCGCCGGAAACTGCCATGATTTCGGTGCGGCGCTCATCGCCGAAGCGGCGCTTCATCTCCAGCAGCTCTTCCTTCACGATTTCCATGATGCGGCTTTCGTGTGCCAGGGTATCCTTCCAGTCTGCGATCTTCTCACGCAGCTCGGACAGCTCGTTCTCGATTTTCAGGATTTCCAGACCAGCCAGACGGCCCAGCTGCAGCTTTACGATTGCGTCAGCCTGGGGCCCATCAAAGCCGAACTTTTCAATAATGGCAGCCTTTGCTTCTGCCATGCCGCCCTTGCAGGAACGGATGGTAGCAATCAGCTCGTCCACAATGTCGGTGGCCTTCTTCAAGCCTTCCAGAATGTGGGCACGGTCCTCGGCCTTCTTCAGGTCATACTCGGTACGACGGCGCACGATCTCGCCCTGGAACTCCACATACTTCTGGAGCATCTGCTTCAGGGTCATGACCTTGGGGGTCTTTTTATCCAGCGCAATCATAATGACGCCAACGGTGTCCTGCAGCTGGGTGTAACGGTACAGCTGGTTCAGAACGACCTGGGGATTTGCGTCCTTCTTCACTTCGATGACGATGCGCATACCCTTGCGGTTGGTTTCATCGTTCAGGTCGCTGATGCCTTCAATGCGCTTATCCTTAACCAGATCAGCAATGTTCTCGATCAGGCGAGCCTTGTTGACCATATAGGGGATCTCAGTAATGATGATCTGAGAACGGCCGTTCTTTTTCTCCTCGATGGTAGCGCGGCCACGCAGGGTGATTTTGCCGCGGCCGGTAGCATATGCTGCACGGATGCCGCTGCGGCCCATGATGATGCCGGCAGTGGGGAAGTCAGGTCCCTTGATGTGCTCCATCAAACCGGGCAGATCAATTTCGGGATCTTCGATCAAAGCCACACAGCCGTCCACGACTTCGCACAGGTTGTGGGGCGGGATATTGGTTGCCATACCAACAGCGATACCCTGGCTGCCGTTGCACAGCAGGTTGGGGAAACGGCAGGGCAGAACGCTGGGTTCCTTCTTGGTTTCGTCAAAGTTGGGGTCCCAGTCGATGGTGTCTTTCTCAATGTCGGTCAGCATTTCGACCGCCATCTTGCTCATACGGGCTTCGGTGTATCGATAAGCAGCGGCCGGGTCACCGTCCACGCTACCGAAGTTACCCTGGCCGTCAACCAGCGGGTAACGCAGGCTGAAGTCCTGTGCCAGACGAACCATTGCATCGTAAACCGAAGCGTCACCGTGGGGGTGGTAAGAGCCCAGCACCGCACCGACCGTATCGGCGGACTTGCGGTAAGGATGGCTGGGGTCGTTGCCACGCTCGTGCATGGTGTACAGAATACGGCGGTGGACCGGCTTCAGGCCGTCGCGCACATCGGGCAATGCGCGGGCCACGATAACGGACATAGAGTAATCCAGGAATGCAGCCTCGATTTCCTGTTTAACGTCACGGACGATTTTTTTCGTGCCCGTGCCGGGGATCATAACAACATTTTCTTCCATTCTCTGCTCCTTGCTTCACGCATTAAACGTCCAGGTTTGCATACTTGGCGTTGCGCTCAATGAACTGGCGGCGGGGTTCCACCTGGTCGCCCATCAAAATGGAGAAGGCTTCGTCTGCCTTTTCCGCGTCCTCTACGGTGATCTGCACGATCACGCGGTTATCCGGGTTCATGGTGGTTTCCCACAGCTGCTCGGGGTTCATCTCACCAAGGCCCTTATAGCGGTTGACTTTTGCGCCGGGCATCTCGGCGGACAGGATCTTCATTTCTTCGTCGTCGTAAGCATACTTGACAGTATTGCCCTTCTGCAGCTTAAACAGCGGGGGCTGTGCCACGTACACATGGCCGCCGTCAATCAGCGGACGCATATAGCGGAAGAAGAAGGTCAGCATCAGGGTACAGATATGCGAGCCGTCCACGTCAGCATCGGCCATGATAAAGACTTTATCATAGCGCAGCTTTGCGATGTCGAACTCTTCGCCAATGCCGCAGCCCAGTGCCTGAACAACGGGCATCAGCTTTTCGTTGCCGTAGATTTTATCGGCGCGTGCCTTTTCTACGTTCAGCATCTTACCCCACAGGGGCAGGATTGCCTGGATGGCGCTGTCTCGGCCCATCTTTGCGGAGCCGCCTGCAGAGTCACCCTCGACGATAAACAGTTCGGTACGGCTGGGGTCTTTTTCGCGACAGTCAGCCAGCTTACCCGGCATACGGGTAGTTTCCAGAGCGGACTTGCGGCGCACCATTTCGCGTGCTTTCTTTGCAGCTTCACGAGCACGGGCGGCCTGGGTTGCCTTTTCAAAAATAGCCTTTGCCACGCCGGGGTTCTCCTCGAAGAACTCCATCAGCTTGTTATAGGTCATGCTGCTGACCAGGGTGCGGATTTCAGTATTGCCCAGCTTTGCCTTGGTCTGGCCTTCAAACTCCGCTTCCTGCAGCTTCACGCTGATGACGCAGGTCAGGCCTTCGCGCACGTCAGCGCCGGACAGGTTGTCGTCCTTGTCCTTCAGCAGGTTGTGGCTGCGGCCGTAATCATTGAACACACGAGTCAAAGCAGACTTAAAGCCTTCCTCGTGGGTACCTCCATCGGGCGTATTGACGTTGTTTGCAAAGCTCAGCAGCAGTTCGTTGTAGCTGGAGTTGTACTGCAATGCGATTTCTGCTTCGCCACGGTCGGTGGTGCCGTGCAGATAAATCACGTCCGGGTGCAGCACATCCAGTGCACGCTTCTTATTCAGGAAGGTAACGAAAGAACGGATACCGCCTTCGTAGCACATGGATTCCTGACGGTAGCAAGGCTCGCCTTCGTTGCCGTCATCATCGATGGGCGTGTACATCTCACGCTCATCGGTCAGCGTAATACGCACACCGGCGTTCAGGAAGCTTTCCTCACGCAGACGCTTTTCCAGCGTGTCAAAATCGTAGTGCGTAGTCTCGCGGAACATCTCCGGATCGGGCTTGAAGCGGACCACCGTGCCAGTCTTGCCGTCTGCCACAGAACCGATTTGTTCCAGCGGGCCCTGGGCATCGCCGCGGCAGAAGCGCTGCTGATACTCGAAGCCGTCACGCTTGACATTAACTTCCAGCCATTCGGAGCAGGCGTTAACAACCGAAGCACCAACGCCGTGCAGGCCGCCGGCTACCTTATAGCCGGAGTTCTCGCCGCCGAACTTACCGCCGGCGTGCAGGATGGTGTAAACAACCGTCACAGCAGGCAGGCCGGTATCGGGCTGGGTATCCACGGGAATACCACGGCCATTATCCGAAACACGGATCACGTCGTCCTTTTCAATGGTAACTTCAATGTGGTCGCAGTAACCTGCCAAAGCCTCGTCGATGGCATTGTCTACGATCTCGTACACCAGGTGATGCAGGCCGCGCGGACCGGTAGAACCAATGTACATACCGGGACGCTTGCGCACTGCTTCCAGGCCCTTCAGAACCTGAATTTCACTGCCGCCGTACTCGTGGTCGGTAGCGGTGCTCACCTCATTTTTCTGCATGATTTCTTCTGCCATTCCGTACCTCCGTATCATTGCTCCTTTAGAAAAAGGGGCAGGAAAATGAATCCTCGTAGTTACTTATTAGTTACTCAATTATATCTTGCATTTCTCTGCTGTCAAACGGTGATGCGCCGTTCCATCGCAGCGGGAGAAAGGTCGGACAAATAAACGGTATCCACCATTACGCCGGTGGTCAGCACATAGCTTTTGGGGATGTCGTCAGAAAGGGCAACCACTGCGCCTTCTTTTTGGGAGCGGTTCAAAAATTCCTGTCCGCGTTTGGAAACCGTGGTGGTTTCCATATCGAACACGCCCACCACATCCCTGGTATTGATGACATAATCCTGTCCCAAATGCAGATACATTGCGGGTCCCTTTCTTTTCTGTTTTTTTCTGACTTTTGTCAGCCGTCAATCTCTGACTTTTGTCAGTACGCCGCCGTCCATCCGGTAAATGACGCCATCTGTTTTTAAGAAATCTGCGTCATCGCAGCTGGTCACGAACGTCTGCTTTTCTTCCATGCGGGTCAGCAGGTAAGCCTTGCGGCTCTCATCCAACTCACTCAACACGTCATCCAGCAGCATTACCGGCCATTGCCCGGTGATTTCTTTCACGCAGGCGGCCTCTGCCAGCTTCAAACTCAGCACTGCACTGCGCTGCTGACCCTGGCTGGCGTAAACTTTTGCGCTGTGCCCGTCCAGTGTAATTTCAAAATCTTCCCGATGGGGACCGTACAGGCTCATGCCAGCACGGATTTCGTCGCCGCGGTGCTGGTGCAAAACCTCCAACAGGCTGCCCGGTTCAAAAATCGGCTCATAGGCAAGTGCCAAAGTTTCGGCTCCATGGGAAAGCCGGGCGTAATTTTCCACGGCAAAAGGCCCCAGCAACTCCAGATACGCAAGGCGTCTGCGCTGGATCTCCTCGCCGCGTGCGGCAAGCTCACAGTTCAGCGCTTCCAGAATATCTGCCGCGCCAGTGGTGATTTCATATTTCTTTAAGAGGGCATTTTTCTGTGTCATTGCCCGGGAATAGCGGCGATATACCGCCAGATAACCGGGATACATCTGACACAGCGCAGCGTCCAAAAATTTTCGCCGGCCGTCCGGGCTGCCTTTCACCAGGCTCAAATGGCCGGGATCAAACACAACAGCAGGGAAGCCGCCGGCAATGCTGGCAGCACGGCCCCGGTCCACATCGTTTACTCTGGCACGACGACCCGGCTTTTCGCTGCCCGGTGGGCCGACTGTAATGCGGACCGTATTTTCCACGCCATCGTCACGCTGGGTAACGGCATCCAAAGCGGCAAAAGGTGCGCCGCGTTTGATCAGCTCGGCATCTTTTCCGCCGCGAAAACTCTTGCCGCCGGTCAGCAGCCAGACCGCTTCCAACAGGTTGGTTTTGCCCTGGCCGTTGTTGCCGCAGATGACGGTCAGCTCCCGGCCGGGGATCAAAGTAGCCTGTTCGATGTTGCGATACTGTACTGCCTGCAAAGACAAAAGCCGCATCACTTACTGCCCCGCACGCACGGTGACGGACTGGCCATCCAGCTCGACCACATCACCGGGCACGCACTTTTTGCCGCGCATGGTGCAGACTTCACCGTTCAGTATTACCGCGCCAGCCTGCACAGCCTCTTTGGCTTCGCCGCCGGTTTCGCAGATGCCGGCAAATTTCAGCAAGGCATCCAGCTTGATAAAAGGCGTATGGATCTGAATATATTCCATAATGCTTTCATTCCTTTTTGTATAGTATAGCAAGAATCTACAAAATGCAATTTCTAAATTCTTGTATTTACGTTGTTTTCAATTAGTCGTTCTTGAAGCGAACCGGCAGGACCAGGTACGTGAAGTCTTCACCTTCTACCGGCAAAACCTTGACCGGGCTCAGCGGACCACTGATGGAAAAACGAACTTTGTCCGTATCCGCATAGCGCAGCGCGTCCAGCAAGTAACGGTTGTTAAAGCCGATCTCAACGGTTTCGCCTTCGGTCTTGGCATCGAACTCGTCTACCACGCGGCCCAAGTTGGTCTGGCAGCGCACGGTAACGTGTCCGTCCTCGAACAACACACGCAGCGGATTCTTCAGGCGCTCAGTGATAATCAGAGAAGCGCGCTCGATGGTATCAATGAACTCCTTGCAGTCCACAACGACCTCGGTGCGGCTGCCGGAGGGGATCACGTTGCGATAGTTCAAAAACTCGCCTTCGATCAGGCGGCTCAGGATGGTATAGCCATTGGTCTTGAACACAACAAAGCGGCGGTTGGCAAACAGGTAAACATCTTCGTTTGCATCATCGGGCAGCAGACGGTTCACTTCGTTCATGGTCTTGGCCGGAATAATGATGCGGATTTCCTTGGTTGCCATAACCGGGCGCTCCACGATAGCCAGACGGTAACCGTCCAGTGCAACCACCGTCAGCTTATCCGGCATGATCTCGAACAGTTCGCCGGTATGTGCAGGCTTTTTATCGTCCTGGCTGACTGCATACAGAGTGTGGCCGATGATTTCTTTCATCATGCCGGCCTTCATAATCAACGTATGCTCCTCGGCAACTGCGGTGGGCAGATCCGGGAAGTCACTTGCGGACATGCTCTGAATTTCAAATTCAGCTACGCCGCCGCGAATCAGGGTCTTGCCGTTATCTTCTACGGCGATTGTAACGTCACCTGCCGGCATACGATGGATCATATCGCTGAGTAACTTGGCATTCAGAACGATTTCACCGGTTTCCCGTACATTGGCTTCGATGGTTTTGGTAATGCCCATTTCCAGGTCGTAACCGGTCAGGGTCAGTTGGAAGCCATTGGCCTGTAAAAGGATACCTTCCAGTACTGGAATAGAGGAACGCACCGTAACGGCTTTGGATACGCCGTCGATTGCATTACTCAGAGTAGATTTATCACAGACAATATTCACAAGGTTTCTCCTTTCCATTGGTACAAATGCTGTTGTATAGCGATTTGTCTGTTTTGAAATGCAGCATAGTAAAACTTACTTGTTGCAGTACTAGTAGTAGGGGGTGGGGAAATTGTTGAAAACTCAAAAAAGCGGCAGTTCTGTGCGGCTGCGTCCGGGATAAGGCTCGGGGGAATTTCACCGGAACAAGTTGTTGAAAGTTACTTGTCATTTTTTCTTTTCACAAAATCAGTGGAAAAAGTTTTTAACTTGTGGAAAAGCCGGGTGAAAAAGTGGAAAACTGGGATTTGGTGTGTATCAAAATTACATGTCACCGGAAACAGCTGCTTTTAAACGGTTGAAAACCTGCTTTTTGGGGCTTTAGGCGCGAATATTGCTGATAATATCGTCCACAGTTTCCTTCAGGCGCTGATCGTCACGCATTTCCCGCTCGATGGTTTTCAGGGAGTAGACGATCGTGGAATGGTCGCGGCCGCCGAATTCACGGCCGATTTCCTCGGTGCTCATACCGGTGATCTCACGCAGGATATAAATAGCAGCACGGCGTGCGCTGGAAACAGCGGCATTGCGCTTGGCACTGCGCAGGTCCTCTGCCGACACGTTGAAGGTGCGGCTGACTTCGCTCAGGATCTTGTCGATGGTGACAGGGATCGGCTGTGTTTCGTTCAAAATATCCTTGATGGCATTCTGTGCCACACTGATGACCGGCTGGATACCTTCCAGCATGTGGTAGGCGTTCAGCTTTTTGACCGCGCCTTCCAGCTGGCGGATGTTATTTTTCAGGTGATGCGCGATATATTCCGCCACATCCTCCGGCAGTTCCAGGTTCAGCAGCTCGGCCTTGCGCTTTACAATGGCTACACGGGTTTCAAAATCAGGCGGCTGCACGTCTGCGTTCAGGCCCATCTCGAAACGGGTACGCAGGCGTTCTTCCAGGCTCTTGATCTCCTTGGCAGGACGATCGGAAGCGATGACGATCTGCTTGTGCGCATCGTACAGGGTGTTGAAGGTGTGGAAGAACTCTTCCTGGGTAGACTCCTTGCCTGCGATGAACTGGATATCGTCGATCAGCAGCAGGTCCGCAGCGCGGTAGCGCAGGCGGAATTCTTCGGTGCTGCCGTTGCGGATGGATGCGATCAGATCATTGGTGAACTGTTCACAGGTGGTGTAAATGATCATATAGTCCGGGTGGGTGCGCTTGATTTCGGTCTGAATTGCCGTCAGCAAGTGGGTTTTGCCCAAGCCGGAGCCGCCGTAGATGAACAGCGGGTTGTATGCGAAAGCAGGGTTTGCCGCAACTGCCTGTGCTGCCGCAAACGCAAAGGAGTTGGACGAACCCTTGATGAAGTTATCGAAGGTAAATTCATAATTACCCTGGGGGCTGAGGGGATTGTTGTCATATTGCTGGGACAAAATCACCTCGTGGGGCGGGGTGGAAGGCACTACCAGGCTGATTTCCACGTCAAAGCCCAACACGGATTTGAAAGCCTCTTTCAGCAGATCCAGATACCGGTCGGACACGATCTTGCAGATGAAGTCGTTGCGGACCGACAGCGTGATGTGGCTGGAATCTTCGAAATTGACCGGCTCAAGCCCGTCGATATACAGGTTGTAGGTGGCTTCCGCCAGATGTTCCTTGCAGTAGGCCTGGGCGGCCAGCAAAACGTCCTTAAATGAATCCATGGCAATCCCTTCTTCACATATTTTTTAGAAACCGGCGGTATGTACCCCGCGGCATCGCAAAAATTTTTGAAATCATAAAATACTTTTCCACGAAGTTTTCCACAGAAAAGTCTATCTTAACGAATTATAGCAAATATTTGATATTCTGTCTATATTATATAAGGTAAGCAAGTGACATAAAAGCGCCAAAAAGTGGACGGAAATGCTTTTTTGCCACAAGATGTAGTGGCTGAAAAACAAGTTTTCCACAGCATGGGGCCCGTTTGTGAAAAAGTTTTTAGCACAGCAGCGATAAAAAATGACAAAAAGGGACTTGACAAATCGGCGGCCTATATATTATAATTTCACTTTGCAAGACTGTCCCCATTTTTAGGGGCCGGAAAAGCGTATACGCACCCCGTTCCGGGGACAAGTTTTTAGGAGGAGCGACTATGAAGAGAACGTTTCAGCCCAAGAAGCGCCAGCGCAGCCGCGTACACGGTTTCCTGAACCGCATGAGCACCAAGAACGGCCGCAAGGTCATCAATGCTCGTCGTGCTAAGGGCCGCAAGAGCCTGACCGTCTAATCGACAGGGCCGATTTGAAAGCGCAAAAATAGACCGCTGATGCACCCCAGATGGTGCGGGAGCGGTCTTATTTTTTTGCCGAAATCCAAAAAAAGCTTGCGCCGTGCAGGGTAGTTGTTCTATAATGCATAGTGAGCGTCTGTACGCTGAAGGAAAACTGTGAAATTTTCCCAAGAAAGGGAGGTTGTGACCATGCGCTATCGGCCTATTTGCCGGAATACGGAATTCAGCCGCGTGTATACGCGGGGCAAGAGCTATGTAACGCCCCAGCTGGTGATGTATGTGCTGAAGAAAAAAAGCGGCCGCACCCGTGTGGGTTTGACAGCCACCAAAAAAGTGGGCAAGGCTGTGGCACGCAACCGGGCACGCCGCGTGATGCGCGTTGCGATTGCGGAGCATCTGGACTACGATATTGGCAAATATGATCTGGTCTTTGTGGCCAGAGGCAAAACGCCCCACCTGAAAAGTCAGCAGGTGAGCAAGGCGGTTGCCAAACTGTTCAAGATGGCAGGTTTGCCGGATAAGGCACTGGCCGAAAAGGAAACGCCCAATGCTTGAAAAGCTGCGCCTGGGTGCGCGGCGCGTATTGATCGCGCCCATCCGGGTCTATAAAAAATTGATCAGTCCGGGGCTGGGGCATCGGTGTCGGTTCACCCCGACCTGCAGCGAATATGCCATGGAGGCCATTTGGGTCCATGGGTGCATCAAAGGCATGATCCTTTCGGTGTGGCGCATTGCCCGGTGCAATCCGCTGTGCCGCTGGGGGTATGATCCTGTGCCCGAAAAAGGAAAATGGACCAGCGAAAAACGACGGCTGATCAAATAATTTTGCTACTTGTGACTTTCCTGTCTGCGGCGGGCAAAGTCCTACGATAAAAAATAAAAGCTTTGGCCGCAGACAAAGCGGAAGGACGAACTATGAATCTGTTTTACATCCTAGGCACACCCCTCGGCTATGTGATGGAGTGGATCTACAACCTGATCCCCAACTACGGCTGGGACATCATCCTGTTCACGCTGCTGATCCGCCTGGTCAGCCTGCCGCTGGATATTTACCAGCAGAAGAGCATGGCCAAGATGTCCGCTTTCCAGCCCATCATCATGGACATCCAGAAAAAGTACAAGAACAACCAGGATAAGCAGGCCGAGGAGCTGACCAAGCTCCAGCAGGACTTTGGCTACAACCCCATGTCCGGCTGCCTGCCCATGTTCCTGAACTTCTTCGTGATGTTCGGCGTCATCGAAGTTGTGTACCGTCCCCTGCAGCGCATCTTCCACATCTCCGCTGCAACGCTGGGCGCTGCAAGCACTGCACTGTCCGGCCTGGGCATCAACGCAACCATCGTTACCCGCGATACCCACATCATTCACCAGATTCTGGCAGGCGAAAGCTCTGTTATCAACTGCTTTACTGCAGCTGAGCTGGAAACCATTACCGGATTCTCCGGTGCCATGAACTTCTTTGGCATCGACCTGACTCAGGTGCCTTCCTTCAGCCTGTCTGCAGCAAACCTGCCCCTGCTGATTTTCCCCATCCTGTCTTTGTTGACCATGTTCCTGTCCACCCACTACTCCATGAAGGCTTCCGGCCAGGAAATGAAGGGCGCCATGAAGATCACCATGTACATGATGCCCCTGATGATGGTCTACTTCTCTTTCACCGTTCCCGTGGCATTCTCTCTGTACTACACCGTTTCCAACGTTCTGATGATGATCAAGAGTGAAGTAATGCGCCGTGTTTACGATCCCGCTAAGCTGAAGGCTCAGATCGAAGAAGAAATCAAGGAAAAGCGCAAGCAGCAGAAGCGCGGCGTCAAGGAAACCGTCGTCAAGGTCAAAGACAATGACGGCAATGTGGTCGAAAAGCACGTTTCTGCCAGCGAAATGAACCGCCTGCGCCTGGAATATGCGCGCAAGCTGGACGAAGAACGCTACAAGGACGAGCGTACGGAACCCTTGTCTGATCTGGACAAAAAGGAGGATTAATCTCTCATGAAGAAGGAACTGTTTGCAACTGGTGCTACGGTTGAGGAGGCTTATGCTGCTGGCTGTGCACAGTTGGGCGTATCTGCGGATGACCTGAACGTCAGCTACGAAGTTGTGGATTTCCCTGTTGCGGAAAAGAAATTCCTGTTCTTTACCACCAAAAAGGCCGAGCAGGCCAAGGTAAAGATCATTGTGGAGCTGCCCGATCCGGTCAAGCCTGCTGCCAAGAAGGCAGAAAAGGCCGAAAAGCCCGTTAAGTCTGCTGCCAAGCCCGAAAAGAAGGCAGAAAAAACTGCTGCACCTGCACCCAAAAAGGAAAAGCCTGTCAAGAAGGTGGAAAAGCCTATCCAGGCAGAGCAGGAAAGCGCAGAGGAAGTTGAAATCGACATCCAGGCACCGGAAAACGCAAAGATCAAGGCTGCCGTGGATTACCTGGCAGAGATTGCCGGCCTGATGGGCGCAGAAAATGCAACCTTCAAGGCCGTTAAGAATGGCGAAGCCGTCATCATCAAGGTGGACGGCGACAAGCTGGGCGCTCTGATTGGTCGCCGCGGCGAAACCATGGAGAGCCTGTCCTACCTGGCAAGCCTGGTCGCTAACCGCATGGAAGGCGACTACCTGAAGTTGGGCCTGGATGTTGCAGGCTACCGCGGCAAGCGTGAGCAGGATCTGACTGCTCTGGCACAGCGCATTGGCGATAAGGTGCGCCGCACCGGCCGTGCATTTGCCATGGAGCCCATGAATCCCTACGAGCGCCGCATCATTCACAGCGCTATCACCGAGATGGAAGGCCTGCGCAGCGAAAGCCGCGGCGAAGGCAAGGACCGCCGCGTGGTGATCTACTCCACCGCACCCGACGCTTCTACCGAAGAGCCGGAAACTGAGCGCAGCCATTCCGGCAGCCGTAACCGCCGCGACAACAACCGCAAGGGTGGCCGCCGCGATAACCGCAGCCGCAATTCCGGCCGTCGTGACCGTGGCCCGCGCCCCAATGCAGTGCCTGAGCGCGAGTACGAGACCGTGACTACCGAGCAGGCTGCACCGGTTGCACCCAAGCGCACCGAGCGCGTGGACGACTTTGCAGATTTCGGTTTCGGTAAGATCGAGCTGTAAGCTTCAAAACAAAAAACGCCGGAGAGCGCGTGCCGCTTCTCCGGCGTTTTTTTGTGGGATGCGCCTGTTTTGGCGCAAAATCCGCACAAACGAAATCCCCCAGCAGGGTTTTCCTGCTAAAATACTGTGCAAGCACGCAGATTTGTGTTACAATGCAAACTGTATGATTATGTGTTTTTCTGCCCAAAGGAGGCTAGGTTCTATGTCCAGCACGTTGATTTCCACGATTGCAGCAATCGCTACCGCACCCGGTGCCGGCGGCATTGCCGTTGTGCGCTTGTCCGGTCCGGAAAGCTATGCCGTTGCGGAAAAAGTGTTCCAGCCCATGAACCCGGCAAAATCCGTGCGGGATGCCAAAGGCTATACCGCTTTGTTCGGCAGCTTTTTGGGTCAGAATGGTGTATTTGATAATGGTGTGGCGCTGTTTTTCCGTGCGCCGCACAGCTATACCGGCGAGGATGTGGTGGAATTGAGCTGCCACGGCGGAACGGCGGTTGCGCGGATTCTGCTGGAAAGCTGCATCGCTGCAGGTGCCGAACCGGCAGGCCGCGGCGAATATACGCGCCGTGCGCTTTTGAACGGCAAGCTCAGCCTGACCCAGGCCGAAGCAGTAGCGGATATGATCAGCGTGGACAGCCGCCAAGGTGTGGCGCTGGCCAATGCCGCTTTAGACGGTGCACTGGCAAAAGAAATCCGCACCCGGCAGCAGCAGCTTACTGGCTTGCAGGCGCATTTGACGGCCTGGGTGGATTACCCGGAAGAAGATGTTCCGGCGCTGGAAGATGACCAGCTGACCCAGACGCTTTCGGAAGTGGAACAGGCGCTGGATCAGCTGATTCGGAATTACGGCGCAGGCGCTGTGCTGCGTCAGGGCGTGGATTGTGCCATTGTGGGCCGCCCCAATGCAGGAAAATCCACCTTGCTCAACCTGTTGGCAGGCTTTGATCGGGCCATCGTTACCCCGGTGGCAGGCACGACCCGTGATGTGGTGGAGCAGGCCGTTATGGTGGGCGATGTGCGCCTGAACCTGTTTGATACGGCAGGTGTGCGGGAAACCGAAGATATCGTAGAGGCCGAAGGTATCCGCCGCAGCTGGAAAAAGCTGGAGGAAGCCGGTCTGGTGCTGGCTGTTTTTGATGGCAGCGAACCGGCAAATGAAGAAGATTTGCGCCTGGCGCAGGCTTGCAAAGGCCGTCCTGCCATTGCGCTCATCAACAAAGAAGATAAAACGCTGGTGTTTGACACCAAGGCAGTAGAAGATTGCTTTGCCAAGGTGCTGTATGTGAGCTGCAAAGCGCCTTCGGCGCGGCAGGGCATTGCGGATGCAGTAGAAAAACTGCTCTGCACCCATGCCGTTGACCCCCATGCGGCATCGCTGGCCAACGAGCGCCAGTTGTCCGCCGCCACTCGCGCCCGTGATGCAGTTAAGAGTGCACGGGAAGCCGTGGCAATGGGCTTTGGTCTGGATGCAGTGAGTGTCTGCGTGGACGATGCACTGGATGCCTTGTACAGTTTGACCGGCGAAAATGCCACCGACGCAGTGATTGAACAGGTATTCGAGACCTTCTGCGTGGGCAAATAAGAGAAACCAAACAGCAAAGAGTGAAAAGATATATGAACCATTTGGGAGATTATGACGTTATCGTGATCGGTGCAGGCCATGCCGGCATCGAAGCCGCCCATGCTGCGGCAAAGTTGGGAGTAAAAACTGCAATTTTTACCATGAGCCTGGACAGCATCGGCAATTTGCCCTGTAATCCGTCCATTGGTGGTACTGCAAAGGGTACACTGGTGCGCGAAGTGGACGCACTGGGCGGTCTGATGGGCATTGCCGCAGACGCAACCTATCTGCAAAGCCGTATGCTGAACAAGGGCAAAGGCCCGGCTGTCCATGCGCTGCGTGTGCAGACAGATCGCCGCCGCTATCAGGAGTACATGAAGCACGCCTTGGAGCAGACCTCTGGCTTGGATGTAAAACAGGCGGAAATCGCTGCGATTCAGGTGGAAAACGGCCGTGTCGTGGGTGTTGAGACTACGCTGCACGGTGTTTATGGGGCAAAGTGCGTGGTTTTGGCCACTGGCACCAACCTGGGCGGTAAGATTTTCGTGGGCGATGCCTGGTATTGGTCTGGCCCGGATGGAATGCACGCAGCGCGCCAGCTGACCGAAAGTCTGGTTCAGGCAGGATTGCCGCTGCGCCGCTTCAAAACCGGTACACCGGCCCGTGTGCATCGCCGCAGCATCGACTTTTCCAAGCTGGAAGTGCAGCCCGGTGATCCGGAAAATGAGCTGCAGCCCTTCAGCTTTATGACGGATGCTCCCATGCACAATAAAATGGACTGCTACATTGCATACACCAACCCCACCACGCACAAAATTATTCTGGACAACATCCACCGCAGCCCGCTGTATGGCGGCATGATCGAGGGCGTTGGCCCCCGTTACTGCCCGTCTATCGAAGATAAAATCGTGCGCTTTTCGACCAAGGAGCGCCACCCGATTTTTGTGGAGCCTTGCGGAGAAAATACCGAGGAAATGTATTTGCAGGGTGCCTCCAGTAGCTTGCCGGAAGATGTACAAAACGCTTTTTACCGTAGTATCGTAGGTTTTGAGAATATCGAAATCATGCGCCCGGCGTATGCTATCGAATATGACTGCGTCGACCCCACCAGCTTGGAGCCCACATTGGAAAGCAAAATCGTGGGTGGCCTGTATGGCGCAGGCCAGTTTAACGGCACTTCCGGCTATGAAGAAGCAGCTGCCCAGGGCTTGTTGGCAGGCTTAAACGCGGCGCGTCAGGTAAAGGGCGAGAAGCAGCTGATTCTACCGCGCCACACCAGCTATTTGGGTACATTGGTGGATGATCTGGTCACAAAGGGCGTTATGGACCCCTATCGCATGATGACCAGCCGCAGCGAATACCGTCTAACTTTGCGCCAGGATAACGCAGATGAGCGCCTGACCCCCATTGGCAGAGAGTATGGCCTGGTGGACGATGCACGCTGGGAACGCTTCACAGCCCAGCAGGAAGCCAAGAAAAAGGAAATCGCTCGCTTGAAGGAAGCGCGTGTCCGCACGGCTGATTTGTGCGATGCACTGGATAAGGCAGGTTTGACGGCTGCGCTCATCAAGCGAGAGGGCGGTCCGGCCTATGAATTGCTGCGCCGCCCGGAAATCACCTATTCGCTGATTGAAAGTCTGATCGGTACAGGGGAGGATATGAATCCGCTGCTGGCTGAGCGCATTGCAACTGAAATCAAGTATGAGGGTTACATCGCCCGACAGGAACGCATGATTCGGGATGTGGCACGCCACGAGCAGACTCAGATTCCGGAAGATTTTGACTATGCGGCACAGACCGGCCTGACGCTGGAGGCAAGAGAAAAGCTTTCTAAGATTCGCCCACACAATTTGGCGCAGGCAGGACGGATTCCCGGCGTTTCGCCCAGCGATATTGCACAGCTGAGCGTGGCTTTATTTGCGAATAAATGACGATAAAACGATAATATGTTTTTACTTTCGCCGCGAAAATTGACGAAAAGACGAAAAAAGGAGAAAAAATGTTCCACGTGGAACATAAGGAGAAAGTTATGATCGATAAAAGCAGATTGGAAGCAAAAGTGGCTGCCTGCGGCATCGCTTTGAGCGGTGCACAGCTGGATCAGCTGGACCGTTACGCCGAAGTTCTGGTGGAATATAATCAAAAAGTCAACCTGACTGCAATCACCGATCCGGAAGGCATCGAGGATAAGCACTTTGTGGATAGTCTGCTGTTTGCCAGCCAGCCGCAGGTGGCAGGCCGCATGGTGGACGTAGGCACAGGCGCAGGCTTTCCCGGCATTGTGGCAAAAATTTACAAGCCGGATTTGGATTTGACACTGATGGAGCCGACGGGCAAGCGTGTGACCTTTTTGCAGTATGCCTGCGAGCAGCTGGGTCTGACTGGCGTAGAATTCGCCAAGGAGCGCGCCGAAGAAGCAGCACGTAAGCAGTGGCGCGAAGCATTTGACTTGGCAGGCGCACGCGCTGTGGCTTCGCTGCCGGTTTTAGCGGAATACTGCCTGCCGCTGGTAAAGATCGGCGGCTCGTTCTTGGCAATGAAAGGCTCTGCCGCAGCGGATGAACTGACCGCAGCACGCGGCGCAATTCAAAAGCTGGGCGGAAAACTGGTCACCATGCAGGATTTGACCTTGCCAAACGGCGATCCACGCAGCTTGATTTTGTGCGAAAAGGTGTCGGCTACGCCCAGCGTCTATCCGCGAAACGGCGGAAAAATTGCAAAAGCACCGCTTAAGTAAGAGAATTGTGCAGCATTTCTACATGGAATCTTGTTGACGGAATCTGTGTATGCATGCATAAATATACAAAAGAAGTGACTGAGCTTGTGGCTCAGTCACTTCTTTTTTGTTCGCCGCGCATCGACACAAGACAGAATTCGACACTGCGAAAAAGCAAGAAAAAGCATGGGAAATGTCGACGAATGTGGGAAATAAATCGCAAAGGATGACTGATTTTTTGCTTTTATGCTATTTAGTGCGTTACAGCGACAAAATTGGTGGGCTTTTTTGTAGCTTTTGGGCGGGAACGGGCGAACGCTTTTCCGTGCAGGGCCGAAAAAAGTGTGGTAAAGTATCCCCATAAACCATAATACCTTGTCCAATCATGAATAGGGAGCCGGAATACTGGTGATTTGTTGGAAAGGAGGTCTTTCAATGAGGTTTCGGCGGGAAAAGCCGGCGGGAAAGCTCTTGCTATTGTCGCCGGATCAGATCGCGCCTAGTCCCTGGCAAGCGAGAACCGTATTTTCACCGGAAGAAATTGATTCGCTTGCAGAAAGTATTCGGCAAAATGGCCTGTTACAGCCGATTTCGGTACGTCGGTATGAGGAAAACTATCAGCTCATCGCAGGAGAAAGACGTCTGCGGGCCTGCATCCGGGCAGGTTTGGAGAAAATACCGGCTATTTTATACGATCAGACGGACGATCAAGTGGCCGCGCTGGGTCTTTTGGAAAACATGCAGCGGCGTGATTTGAATCCTTTCGATCAGGCAAGAGGGATTCGGGATGTTATGGAGCTTTGGGGGTGCAGCCAGGCAGAAGCAGCTACACGTTTGGGCTTGGCACAGCCTACTTTAGCGAATAAATTGCGGCTTTTACAGCTTTCGGAAGTGCAACAACACTACATATTAGACAATGCTCTGACAGAACGGCACGCACGCAGCGTTTTGCGCCTGCCGGAAAAGGATCGAATGCCTGCGCTGAAGCACATGGCGCGCTATAAAATGACAGTGCGGGCAGCAGATTTATATGTAGAGCAGCTTTTAAGTCAGAAAAAACCGCCGCCCAAGCGTACAGCGATGGTGCGGGATGTGCGTATTTTTCTCAATACAATCAATAAAGCAATTCGTCTCATGACAGATAACGGTGTTCCAGCTAGTACAACCAAGCGGGAAGGAGAGGGATACGTGGAATACACGGTGCGCATCCCTACGACGGTTGGTTCGGACTCCTCGGAACACTAAATTTGGTTCGCCCCCTGTCTTGCAGGGTAAAAATAATCATAAGTATCGACCCTTAACACACAAAAAGCCCACTCCCGGTAGGGAGAGGGCTTTTTGTGTATAGAAAATGTTCCACGTGGAACATTTTGAGCTTTTTGCAGAGGAAAAGTCGTTTTTTGTCGCAGAAAAGCAATCATGCAGCGGTAGAATGGTAAGGATTGTTCCATAACAAATAGAAATCTCACCGTAAAAGCTGCGGAGAAAAGAGAAAATTCGCGGCCGAATCTGTCTTTAGCCGAAAAAAAGAGAAAAGTGATTGTAAACGCGTGGAATAGTGGCTCATATCGGTTCTGGGCGTATTTGTCCACGATAGCTCCGAAATACGGTAACACGGCAAGCGGATAGAAAAAATCCAGCAAACGCAGATTCACACGGGAAAAAGCAAAGATTGCGTGCAGGAAAGCGAGTTGTCGTGCTTGGAAAGATACAAATCAAACGGAAAAAGGTGCTCTTGGGCCGTAGAGAGCAAAGAAAGGCAAGTAAAAGAAAAGCTTTTACAGCCGGATTCCCTCAGAAATGTTCCACGTGGAACATTTTAAAGAACGTGGACGGAAAATCATTTATATTTCCCGGGAAATAATAGAAAAAAGGTTTCTTGCGATAATAGAAAACTACAAAAGCAAGCAGTGAAAGAGCTTTATAAAGATAGCTGTGCTGTGGGACAAAAGCGCAGCTTCTTATGGGGAGAACACTACCTTATATATAAGGGGCTATTTGCGAAAAGGTATACAGAGGTATTTGCACGAATTCGGCTGCGAAAATGTTCCACATGGAACATTTTCTGGCAAAAAGCAAACTTTCGGCGAAAATCTGCTCAAAAAGGCAAAATGTTCCACGTGGAACAAAAGAAAAACGCCGGAGAGCATTTCAAACCCGGTATATTTGTGATATACTATAAAAACAGTGCAGAGTGCACTCAAAATACGTGAAAAGAACAACCAAGGGAGGAAAAGCATGGCAAAAATCGTTGTAATCGCAAACCAAAAGGGCGGTGTAGGTAAAACTACTACCGCTGTGAACCTTTCCTCCTGTGTGGCGGCACTGGGAAAGCGTGTCCTGATCATTGATTTGGACCCGCAGGGCAACACCACCAGCGGATATGGCGTAACAAAACGCAGCGTAGAAGCCGGTGCGTATGAACTTTTGATTGGTGAGGCTACGGCTGAGCAGGTAATCCGCAAAACGGACTTCCGTGCAGACCTGATTCCCTCCAATACCCAGTTGGCAGGTGCTTCGCTGGAGCTGATCGACGTTCCGGAACGTCAGCTCTGCCTGCGGAAAGCACTGGCACCCATCACGAATCACTACGATTTCATCTTTATCGACTGCCCGCCCAGCCTGGATTTGCTCACACTGAACGGACTTTGCGCTTGTGACAGCGTTTTGATCCCGATTCAGTGCGAATATTACGCGCTGGAAGGTCTGAGCGAACTGATGAGCACGCTGAAAACCGTGCGGAAAAAGTACAATTCCTATCTGGATGTGGAAGGCGTGGTCTTTACCATGTATTCCGGCCGTTTGAATCTGACCATCCAGGTTGTGGAGCAGGTCAAGAAATTTTTCGGCGATAAGGTGTACAAAACGACAATTCCTCGTACCGTGCGCCTGTCCGAAGCTCCCAGCTATGGTCAGCCCATCAATTTCTATGACCCCAACGGCAAGGGCACCGCAGCATATGTGGATTTGGCCCTGGAATTTGTACATAATAACCGTCATCGGGAATAAAAGGGAGGTTTTGAGAGAATGGCAAGAGGAAAAGGCGGTCTGGGCCGCGGTCTGGACAGCCTGTTTGAAGATGCGACCCCCAGTGCGTCCGGTGGCGTAGATACACTGCCACTGCGGGATATTGAGCCGGACCCCGACCAGCCCCGTAAAACATTTACGGACGAAACTTTGTACGAGCTGTCGGCTTCTATTGCAGAGCATGGCCTGCTGCAGCCCATTGCGGTGCGTCCTCGTGCCCAGGGCGGCTACATTATTATTGCGGGCGAACGTCGCTGGCGTGCAGCACGCATGGCTGGTTTGACCGAAGTTCCGGTTATTATTAAGGACGTCACCGATCAGCAGGCAATGGAGCTGGCTTTGATCGAGAATATTCAGCGCGAAGATCTGGACCCTGTGGAGCAGGCGATGGGTATTCAGGAGCTGATGGATCGGTGCGATTTGACCCAGGAAACGGCGGCAGCTCGTCTGGGCAAGAGCCGTTCTTCGCTGGCAAACAGCCTGCGCCTGTTGAATTTGCCTGCCGATGTGCTGGAGCTGCTGAAGAACGGTGAGCTTTCTATTGGTCATGCCAAGGTAATTTTGGGCTTGCCTACGTCAGATTTGCAAAGCGCTGCGGCTGCACAGATCGTTGAACTGGATTTGAATGTGCGCCAGACCGAAATGCTGTGCAAGAAGCTGCTGGAAGAGCCGAAACCCGAAAAGCCGGAAACCTTGCGTCCGGCTCTGCCTACGGAAGTGGAGCTGAGCCTGAAGGAAGTTTTGGGCAACGAGGTCAAAGTCAGCTATAAAAAGGGAAAAGGCGCACTGACCGTGCATTTCTATTCGGATGCACAGCTGCGCGCTTTTGCGAACCTTTTGGGCCAGTACGACAAGACTGGCGAATCGAGTAAATAAGTATTAAAATAACGAATTAACGTTATTTCAGGAGGAAAAACCATGCTGGATATCAAGTTTGTCCGAGACAATGCGGACGCTGTGAAGGAAAACATCAAAAAGAAATTTCAGGACGCAAAGCTGCCTCTGGTCGATGAAGTCATCGAGCTGGACGCAAAGCATCGCGCAATCCTGAAGGAAGCAGAAGCTCTGCGTGCAGAGCGCAATGCACTGTCCAAGAGCATTGGCCGTCTGATGGGCGCTGTGAAGCAGGCTGCTACCGAAGAGGAAAAGGCAGCTGCTCTGGCAACCGTCGAAGAGACCAAGGCAAAGGTTACTGCTGAGGCTGACCGCCTGAAGGAGTTGGAAGTCGAGCAGGATCAGCTGGCTGCACGTATTCAGGAGATTATGTACACCATCCCCAACATGATCGATCCCAGCGTGCCTATCGGCCCGGACGACAGCTGCAACGTGGAAGTGCAGCGCTTCGGTGAGCCTGTTGTGCCTGACTTCGAGATTCCTTACCACACCCAGATCATGGAGCGCTTTGACGGCATCGATATGGACGCTGCAGGCCGTGTGGCTGGCAACGGCTTCTACTACCTGATGGGCAATATTGCTCGTCTGCACGAGGCTGTTCTGGCATATGCACGTGACTTCATGATCGACGAAAAGGGATTTACCTACGTTATTCCTCCCTTCATGATGCACGGCGACGTGGTCAAGGGCGTTATGAGCTTCCCCGAAATGGAAGCCATGATGTACAAGATCGAAGGCGAAGATCTGTACCTGATCGGCACCAGCGAACACACCATGATTGGCCGCTTTATCGACCAGACCCTGCCTGAGGCACAGCTGCCCCAGACGCTGACCAGCTACAGCCCCTGCTTCCGTAAGGAAAAGGGTGCACACGGCATCGAGGAGCGCGGCGTTTACCGTATCCACCAGTTCGAAAAGCAGGAAATGATCGTCGTCTGCAAGCCTGAGGACAGCATGGACTGGTACGAAAAGCTGTGGCGCAACTCCGTCGAGCTGTTCCGCAACCTGGAAATCCCTGTTCGCCAGCTGGAGTGCTGCTCCGGTGACCTGGCTGACCTGAAGGTTAAGAGCTGCGACATCGAGGCATGGAGCCCCCGTCAGCAGAAGTACTTTGAGGTTTGCAGCTGCTCCAACCTGGGCGATGCACAGGCTCGCCGCCTGAAGATTCGCATCAAGGGCGAGGACGGCAAGACCTACCTGGCTCACACCCTGAACAACACCTGCGTGGCACCTCCGCGTATGCTGATCGCATTCCTGGAAAACCACCTGCAGGCTGATGGCAGTGTGACCATTCCCAAGTGCCTGCAGCCGTACATGGGCGGCCTGGAAGTTCTGGTCCCCAAGCACGACTAAGCATTTGACCTAATTGAAAGACAAAAAGCCCCCGTTTTGGCCTTGCCAAAGCGGGGGCTTTTTTGTCGAAGATACGAAAATTAGTCTGCCAAATACAGCACATTGGGCTTGTGTCCGCCAAAAGCGGTTTCCAGTCGTGCCCATACCGGGGCAAGGGTATCCGCAGGGCGCACACGTGCACTAGACGGGCATTGGGTTACGCAGCGCATACAGCCAATGCACAAAGACTGGTCCAGTTTGGTGGGGTCGGAAGCATCGATTGCGCCAACAGGACATACTGCTGCACAGTGGCCGCAGCGGATGCAGTTTTCCGCCATCTGTGGGAAAACGCCATTGGGCTTGCGCACTTTATAGGGGCGGTTGCCGGGCATTTGCACAGCAGCAGGGGACAGGGCAGCGGCTTTGATTTTGGCGCTCATTTCTGCCAGCTGGGCCAGATCGTCCGCATCGGGGCGGTTTTCGGCTACGTGCGGGAACAGGCTGTGCGCCGCTACGGCTTCCACACCGGCAACTGGTACAAAGCCGTTCGCCTGCGCTACATCGCCCAGATCAATCAGTGCGTCATCAATGGCACGGTTGCCGTATACCGCAACCAGCGCACAGGGCGTGTTTTCGCCGCGCATTGCAGCAAAGCGTTCCACAGCAATGGCAGGGAAACGACCGCCATACACCGGCATACCAATCAGACACAAATCCTGCGCTGTAAAGTGATACTGAGAAAAATCCACATCGCGGCAGGAAAGATCAATGGTCGTTACAGCGTCGAATGCGGCGCACAGGCCATCCATTACTTTTTTGGTGCCGCCTGTGGGGCTGAAGTGAATGGAATAGACAGACATGGGGCATACTCCTTTTAAAAGATACGTTTTTCTGACATCCAGTATACGGCTGCGAGGATAAAACTGTCAATGAAAAGAAAACGGTAAGAAATATTTGCGTTTGTAATTACGAAATGTATAGAAAAACAGAACTTTTTTCCGAAAAAACGCAAAAAAAGCGGCAGAAATCTTTGAAATGTACTTGACATTCGGCGAACTGTGCCATATAATAAATAAGCGTTCTGCGAACGAAATAAATATGGCGGTATAGCTCAGTTGGCTAGAGCACTCGGTTCATACCCGATTTGTCATTGGTTCAAATCCGATTACCGCTACCAAAGCACAGGGGTTGCGTGAAAAGTGAGATTCTTTGCAGCAGCGAAGAAAGATATAGAAAGCTTTTAACGCAATCCTGTTTTTTAAGGCCCGTTGGTCAAGCGGTTAAGACACGGCCCTTTCACGGCTGTAACATGGGTTCGATTCCCGTACGGGTCACCAAGATAAGAGTACACCATTTCGGTGTGCTCTTATTTTTTTGTCTTTGCCTGTGTGCATCGGATTGAAGCCGACACAAATTTCCGATATAATGAAAAAAAGCCCGAAAACGGGCAAACAACAAAGAGGAGATGAAGCGGCAATGGGCGAAGCACAACACGAACAGCTGATCTGGGTGGATGAAAATGACTGCGTGATCGGCAGCGGCGAAAAAATGGAAACACACAGAAAAAAGCAGTTGCACCGCGCTTTTTCGATTTTTATTTGGGACCCACAGCAGAAAAAACTGCTGCTGCAAAAGCGGGCACTGGGCAAGTATCACTCCGGCGGCCTGTGGACAAATGCCTGTTGCTCTCACCCGCGCAAAGGCCAAACGATGGAACAAGCACTGCGTGAGCGGCTGAACGTAGAGCTGGGTGTGGATCTGCCGCTGCAAATCATTTCGGACAACCAGGCGGTATCCGCTGGGGCCGTGGCTGCGCGCGAAGCCGGCAGATTTTGCTATTTTGCCGATTTCGGCGCACTGGCAGAGCATGAGCTGGACCATGTGTATCTGGTGGAACAAAGCGCAGACGCACTGACGCTTTCGCCCGACCCGGAGGAAGTGGCCGAGCTGAAATGGGTTTCGCTGGCCGAGTTGGATGGCTGGATGGAAAACAATCCGGAAGGCTTTACCGCCTGGTTTTCTTTGGCTTGGGCACTGGTATGCAAACTGCTGTAAACGAAATATTAAAAAGGAAAAAGCGCGCCATACGGTGCGCTTTTTCCTTTTTACAATATTGTACGGCGTTACAGGCGGTGTTATAATGAGCAAAATATCCGGCATACAAGGGAGGCCTTTTTATGATATTCTGGATCTTTATGCTGGTAATGGATTTGTTGATTCCACTTACGATGCTTGTTCTTGGTAAGTATTTTAGCCAGCACGCACCAAAACAGATTAACATGGTATTTGGCTACCGCACTGCCATGTCCATGAAGAATCAGGACACCTGGCAGTTTGCGCACCACTATTGCGGCAAATTGTGGGTACGGTGGGGAATTGCCGTCCTGTTGCTGACGCTGCTGGTTATGCTGGGCGTTATCAACCGGAGCACAGATATAGTAGGAACTGTGGGCGGTGTTGTCTGTATGTTGCAGCTGATCCCGATGCTGGCTTCGATTTTTTTCACCGAAAGAGCACTGAAACGTACATTTGCACCAGATGGCCAGTTGCGCTGAAAAAACCAGATGCAAGTGAGAAAAACCGTTTGGTTTTCCACCGAAACACAGGAATTTGTGGAAAGTCCTGGTGGAATTTCGGCCCCAAAACCGAGAAATCGCAAAAAATCACGAAAAAACGGTTCTCACACCGCCAAAACGGGGGATAATCCGGTTTTCCCCATAGGTTTTCCCTGCAAATGTGGAAAACTCGGTGGAAAGTGTGAGTAATTCTGGGGCAAAACTCAGTGGAAATAGGGCGAAATCTTGGAAAAGGGCTTTTTTTCGGCATTTTTCCAGTAAGTTTTTAGTGGAATACCTTTTCCACCATTGGGGAAAAACCGGTGGAAAAAGAGGAAAACGCGGTGCGCACTCGTTTGAGTAACGCACCGCGTTTTTTGGTTTGTTCGGTTCGGCTGGGATTATTTACCCAAAATCAAATCGCGCAGCTCTTTGGCATTGGCTGCCAGATGGGTAGCGCCTGCATTGCGCAGCTCCTCCGCATCACGGAAGCCCCACAGAACACCACAGCTGTCCAGACCGGCATTTTTTGCCGTCAGGATATCCACGTCGCTGTCGCCTACATACAAGGTCTGAGCAGGCTCCGCACCCATCTCTTTCAAAATGGGGAACAGTCCGTCCGGGGCGGGCTTATGGGGGAAACCCTGCTGATGGCCGCGAGCCACCGCAAATGCATTGCCAAAGTAGCGCTGTACGATTTCCTGTGCCAGGCAATCCGTTTTGTTCGAGAATACCGCACAGAGAACGTTTTCACGGCGCAGGTCAGCCAGCAATTCTTCAATGCCGGGATAAGGCGTTGTCTTGTCTGCCTTGTGGGCAGCGTAACGTGCGCTGTACTGGGCAAGCGTACCGGCCAGATCTTCGGGGGTACGGGCATTTTCCGGGCTGAAGCGTTCGCACAGCTTGGGGATACCGTTGCCGACCATCTTTTTATAGGCTTCCAGATCATGGGTGGGCCAACCATTGGTTGTGCAGACCCAGTTGCCAGCGTCTGCCAGATCCTCCAGGGTGTTCAGCAGCGTGCCGTCCAAATCAAAAATCACATAACGATACATAGTAAAACCTCGATGCAAAAGGGTTATAGAGAAAAGTCCACGTTTTAGTGTAGCAGAAAGTCAAAGGCGAAACAAGCAAAATTTGTGAATAAAAGGGCTGAATTGCCTAGTTGCGATACCATTCCAGTACTTGGTCCGCGTCAGCTTTGCGCAGTCCGGGCAGCCAGATGCGTCCCTCACTTGTGGAAAGCAGCAGGACGCGGCACCCAGCTAACCGTAGAAGTGGTGTGGCCACACAGTGCACACTGAGCGTAGTGCGGCGGCGCATGATATGCACCGAATCAAACAGTTTTCCGCCACGCAGTGTAATGGCACCGGGGGTGAGCAGAATTGTGCGATTGGTCCAGAACCAAATCACACAGGCAGCGCCCACGCCCACAACAAGAGGCCAGAAGCCGGCAAGGGGCTGGTTGTAAGCAATGCACACCAGTGCCGCTGCCGCACCGAGAAATACACAGCCGCCGCACAGCAGCAAGCGGCTGACAAGCGGAAAACGAATAGGCGACTGTACCATAAAACAGAACTCCTTTCCGGGAAGGCCGAGAGAAAAAATCAAAAACAGGATACACCTGTCCGCTTTTATGTTATAATTTATAATGGTATTTTGTAGAATAAAAACAGCGAGCCGTCTGTATTATCTTTCCCGCCTAGGCGGGAGATACACCCGGCGGCTTACCAATTTAGGGAGGTTTCGACATGTTAGATATGTTGAAAGCCGTAATTTACGGCATAATCGAAGGCATTACCGAATGGCTGCCGGTATCCAGTACCGGCCATATGATCCTGGCCGAGCAGGTGATGCATTTCTCGTTCAGCGAGGCATTTATGGAAATGTTCCGCGTGGTGATCCAGTTGGGCGCAATTCTGGCCGTTGTGGTCATTTTCTGGTCCAAGCTGTGGCCTTTTGCAAGAGATCGCAAGGGCCGTGTAGTGACAGTGCCTTCCACCTGGCGCTTGTGGTTCAAGATCGTAGTGGCCAGCGTTCCCGCAGCTTGCTGCCTGCTGATTGACGACTGGATCGACAGCCATTTCTACAACTTCTTTACGGTAGCATTTATGCTGATCGTGTACGGCGTTTTGTTCATCATCATTGAGAACAAGGGCCTAGTACATCCTGCCATCAACCACGTATCCCAGATCACTTATCGCGATGCTATCATCATTGGTCTGTGGCAGATGCTGGCTGTGATTCCCGGTACTTCTCGCAGCGGCGCTACCATCGTGGGCGGCCTGCTGCTGGGCCTGTCTCGTGCCTGCGTGGCAGAGTTCACGTTCTATCTGGCCATCCCCGCTATGGTGGGTGCTTCCGGTTTCAAGCTGCTGAAGTTCTTGCTGGCAGGCAACAGTCTCACCGGTCTGGAGCTGGGTGCGTTGGGCCTGGGCAGTCTGGTGGCCTTTGTGGTCAGCCTGGTGGCAATTCGTTTCCTGATGAATTTCGTCAAGCAGCATGACTTCAAGGTGTTCGGTTATTACCGTATTGCTTTGGGCGCAGTGGTGCTGCTGGCTGCTGCTGCGACGGCATTGGCATAAGAAAAAGCGCAAAATAAAATACAAAAAGGAATATTTGCGATTTATTATACAGATTTCCGATCCTATTCGGTGCCAAAAGGCAGGATTTGCATGAAAACGCACTGCCCCGGCCCATAGCGGCAGGGACGGAAAAATGGAAAAGAAAGGTTTGAAAAGCAATGGATACCATGGTAAAAGGTTGTCTGGATTATCTGGATGAGGGCGTCAGCCCGTTTCATGCGGTAGAGGCTTCGGCACGTCGTTTGGATGCCGCCGGCTTCACGCGCCTGGAGGAAAGCCAGCCCTGGAATTTGGAAAAGGGCGGCAAGTATTATACCACCCGCAACGGCTCGTCTTTGATCGCATGGCGTATGCCGCGTGAAGTGCTGGGCGGCTGGCGCGGTGCAGCGGCTCACAGCGACAGCCCCACCTATCGCATCACTGCCACTAAGGTGGACGATCCCCGTTACGCCCGTGCCCGTGTGGAAGGCTACGGCGGTATGCGTCCGGCTACCTGGATCGACCGTCCGCTGACGATGGCAGGCCGTGTGCTGGTCCGCACCGAAAACGGTGTGGAGACCCGTCTGGTTTGCCCCGACAAGGACCTGCTGTGCATCCCGTCTGTGTGTGTTCACTTTGACCGGGAAGGCGCAAAGGGCGGTCCACTGAATGCAGCATCTGACCTGCAGCCCATCTTTGGCGCAAAGGGCGCAGACCTGGCCAGCGAAATTGCCGGCGAAGGCGATGTGCTGGAATATGATCTGGTGCTGGTTCCTCGCCAGAAGGCAGTTACCGTTGGCATGAACGAGGAGTTCTTCATGGCACCTCGCATCGACGACCTGGGTGCAGCCTATGCAACCTTGCAGGGCTTTTTGGCAGGCAAGGGCAGCGATGATCGCGGCGATCTGTGGTGCCTGTTCGATAACGAGGAAGTGGGCAGCGGCACCCGTCAGGGCGCACTGAGCAACTTCCTGTCCAGCGTGTTGGC
>JAHHRK010000060.1 GCA_020025795.1 Faecalibacterium sp.
GCAGAAATCCGCGCAGCAGGCGGCGAAGTGCTGGCTGTGCCCTGCGATATTTCCGATTCCAAGCAGTGCGCTGAGGCTGTGGCAAAGACCGTAGAAACCTTTGGCACCGTGGACGCTCTGGTCAACAACGCAGGCGTTCTGGACAGCGGCCTGGAAGGCATCGACATCGTTTCCGATGCAACTATCGACCGCCTGATCGACATCAACACCAAGGGCACCCTGTACATGACCCGTGAAGTTGCGAAGATCCTGCTGCCCAAGAAGAGCGGCTCTATCGTCAACGTTTCCAGCGTTGCAGGCCACTGCGGCAACGGCGGCGCAGCTTACGCTTCCAGTAAGGCAGCCGTTATCGGTCTGACCAAGAACGTGGCAATGCGCTGCGCAACCGAGAACGTCCGCTGCAACGTTGTCTGCCCCGGCAACGTGGTGACCCCCATGACCACCACCCTGGACCCCAGCAAGCTGGATGCCAAGATGATGGGCGCAATGCGTCCCCACGCAGACCTGTCTCTGCCGTTCTCTCAGCCGGAAGAAGTGGCAAACCTGCTGCTGTTCCTGGCTTCGGACGAGTCCACCGCAATTACCGGCCAGGTAATCGTGATCGACCACGGCGCAGACCTGTAATCCAATCCAATCAAAAAAGCAAAAGCACCTGCTGTTCGTCTGGTACGGATGGCAGGTGCTTTTTATCTTGTGCAGCTGCGCTGCTTTTGTGTCGGCCGAAAACAGTGCGCATGGCAGGGCAAGGCACTTTTTGGCAGCGCATTTGCATAAAAAATGCAGGAAAGTGATTCAACTATCCAAAATTATGGTATAATCAATCCAAGATTTGTGGAAATGGTGCCGGTCACAGCCGGTTCTGGATAGGAGGAAGAAAGCATGGAATATCGTATTTTGGGAAAAACCGGTCTGAAAATTTCCCATTTGGGTCTGGGCGGCATTCCCATTCAGCGCATTGATGCCGAGGGTACGCGCACGCTGATTCAGCAGATGGTGGAAAAGGGCATCAATTATATTGATACCGCACGCGGCTACACCGTCAGCGAGGAATATCTGGGCTACGCTTTAGAGGGCGTGCGTGATAAGTTTGTACTGGCTACCAAGAGTATGTCACGGGATAAAGCCAGCATGGAGCGGGATATTGGCATCAGCTGCAAAAATTTGCGCACCGATTATATTGATTTGTATCAGGTACATAATCCCAGCCTGAAAGAGTTGGAGCAGGTGGTTGCGCCGGGTGGCGCACTGGAAGCCCTTTTGGAAGCGCGCAGCGCCGGAAAAATCGGCCACATTGGCCTGACTGCCCACTCGCTGGAAGTGTTTGAAAAAGCGCTGACCTACGACTGGGTGGAAACCATCATGTTCCCGTATAATATCGTGGAAAATCAGGGTGAAGAACTGATACATCGTGCCGCACAGCAGAATGTTGGCTTTATCGTGATGAAGCCGCTGGCCGGTGGCGCAATTGAAAATGCAACCCTGGCAATGCGTTATCTGAACCAGTGCCCGGACGTAAGCGTGGTGATTCCCGGCATGGCAGACGCAGCCGAGCTGGAGCAAAACCTGGCTGCTATGGCAGATACCAGCCCCCTGACCCAGCAGGAACTGGACGAAATGGACAAGATTCGCCGCAGCCTGGGCACCCAGTTCTGCCGCCGCTGCAACTATTGTGCACCCTGTACGGTAGGCATCCCGATTCCCAGTGTGTTTTTGATGCAGGGCTACCTGACCCGTTATAATCTGGAGGATTGGGCACGCCAGCGCTACGCAACCCTGGGCGCAAAAGCGTCTGACTGTATTCAGTGCGGCGCCTGCGAAACGCGCTGCCCGTATCATCTGCCCATCCGCGAAATGCTGAAAAAAGCAGCCCAGCAGTTTGGCGAATAAGGCGGACGCAGACAATTAAAAAGGAAAGAAACTGCCTTTTTTCGACAGCGAATGTTCGTTGTCAAAGAAGGTTCCGTATGTTAAAATGTTTGAGTAATAACATTTTCCAGAAAGAGGATTTGCCATGGAAACAACGCAATTTACATTCCCGTCACAGGACGGAAAAACCATCCTGCATGCAGTGCGGTGGTCGCCCGATGACGGCAAATATACTGCGATTCTGCAAATCACACACGGCATGGTGGAGTATGTGGAGCGCTATGCGCCGTTTGCAAAATACCTGACCGACCGTGGTTTTCTTGTGGTCGGCCATGATCACCTGGGCCACGGCAATTCGGTGGCTGGCAAGGCAGAATATGGCTTTTTTGCCGAAAAGAACCCCAGCGATGTGCTGGTAGCGGATATGCATCAGCTGCGCGAGAAAACCCAGAAAGAAAATCCAGACCTGCCGTATTTCATGCTGGGCCACAGCATGGGCTCGTTTATGCTGCGCAAGTATCTGGCTTTGCACGGCAAAGGCGTTTCCGGCGCGATCATCATGGGCACCGGCTATATCAGCGCAGGAAAAAATGCGTTGGGTCTGGCTGTGGTCAATGCCATGACAGCTGTGCTGGGCAGCCATCATCGCAGCCCGTTGGTGCAGAAAATGATTTACGGACCGTCTTATCATGGATTTGATACCACAGGCGAAAAACCAGAAAGAAGCTGGCTGAGCCGCGATGTGGAAATGGTCAAGAAATACTATTCCGAGCCGCGCTGCACCTTTACCTTTACGCTGAACGGCTTCAAAGGTTTGTTTGAAGCAGCACAGTTTGCCTGCAAAGAAGAAAACATCGCCAAAATCCCGAAGGAGCTGCCCATTCTGCTCACGTCCGGCGGCTGCGATCCTGTGGGCGATTTGGGCGTAGGCGTGGAAAAGGTCCATCAGCTGTACCGCGAAGCTGGCATTGAGGATTTGGACTGCATCATCTATGAAGGCGGCCGCCACGAGATCTTGAACGAGATCAACCGGGAACAGGTCTTTTCCGATCTGTATGTCTGGATGGCAACCCATGTGGAGCAAATCGAAGGCTTGCGCCACTTTCCGCAGGTAGAAGAACTGTAATCGGAAATGGGGTATTTCTTATGAAATGTCCGTATTGCAATCGAGAAATGATTTTAGGAAATCTATATGCACCTTCAGGCAGAGCTGTATTTTGGCTGCCTTTTGGTACAGAACTGGATGGATGGGCTCTTACACACAAGTGGATTGAAGATAAAAAAGGTTTTGTTTTGGATGATGCTTCTAAAATTGGTTTTATATCCAAAAGCAAACCGGAAAGTCATTATTGTCCAGATTGCGAAATCGTGATATCAAAGAAAGCCGACTGATACGAAAAGTAAAAAAGCTGCGCCCAGGTAAAACGACCTGAGCGCAGCTTTTTCATTTATAAATCACGCATGAACGACAAAAACACGTTTTACTTAAGCGGCGGATTGTTCGCGCTTTTTCAAAATCTTGGGGGTAATGAACAGATGTACCGGCATGGATACCGAGAATGCGATGATGTCGGAAATCGGCTCCGCAAAGAAAATGGACGAAGCACCAAAGAATACCGGCAGCAGGAACAGCGCCACAAAGTAGACCGCCTTGCGCCAGGTGGAAAGGGTTAGCGCCCACTTTACCTGCCCCATGCCCGTGAAGCCGTCCACAATGGCGTACTGTGCACCCAGCGGAATGGCAAACAGCGTGCAGATGCGAATTGCGTGGCAGGTTTGCGCATTCAAAGCGGCGTCGCCGGTAAACAGGCTGACAAACAGCGGTCCGGCCACACGCGCCAAAACAAACAAAATTGCCGTATAACCCATGCACATGCAAAGGATGTACTTTTGCGCTGCACGCACACGATTGGTCTGGCGGGCACCGAAGTTGTAGCTCAAAATGCACTGGGTTCCGGCGCTGATGCCGCCCAAAGGCATTGTCATCACCAGCATAAAGCTCTGTACAATGGTGTTGATGGTGACCAGCGTATCGCCCTGCGCACCGCCGTGTTTTTGCAGCAGCGCGTTCATGGCGATAATCATGATGTTGTCTACGGCGATGATGATAAAGGGAGTAAATCCCATGGTCAAAACGCGGCGCATAATTGTGCGGTCATAGCCGCCGAAGGAGATCTTGATGTCGGCTTTCTTCAGCAGGAAAACCAGAACAAAGGTTGCGCTGCCTGCCTGGCTGAGCACAGTAGCAATCGCTGCGCCGCGCACGCCCATGTCGAATCCGTAAATAAAAATCGGGTCTAGAATAATGTTCAGAATTGCACCCAGCATCACAGAGCACATACCGGTTTTGGCGTAGCCCTGCGCAATGACGAACTGATACAAACCGATGGAGAGCAGTGCAAAAAAGGTGCCGCTGACGTAAACGGTAAAGTAAGCGTCGGCGTAAGGGTAGATGGCATCGCTTGCACCGAACAGCCGAAGCATGGGCTGCTTGAACGTCAGCGCAGCGATTGTGACCAGAACCGAAACACCGCACAGCATGACAAAGCAGTTTGCCAGGATTTTTTCGGCTTTGGTGCGGTTGCCTTCGCCCAAGGCAATGCCCAAAAGCGGCGAACCGCCTACGCCGATCAAAAACGCAAATGCGCCGATCATAGTAACAATGGGACCGCACACGCCCACGCCTGCCAGCGAAAGATCGCCAACTGTGGGGATGTTACCTACGAACATACGGTCTACGATGCTGTACAGCACGCTGACGAACTGCGCCAGCATACTGGGAATTGCAATTTTGAAAACCAGGCGGGAGATTTTCTCGCTGCCCAGATGATTTGTTGAACCCATACCTCACACCTCGCTCCAACACCAGTAAATATCCAGCGAGAATCTATTATACGCGGAAACGAAAAAAATACAAGTAATTTGGACATTTCAAACAAAAAATCCGTGCCGCAGATTGTTTTGACCTGTGGCACGGATGGTAGATATGTTACAGTTTGTTGCTTAAGATGCGGATGACGCATTCGTTTGCGGTGTGATCTGGGTTACGAAAACTGCATCCAGCAAGAGGTCAGTTTCCGGGTTCGGCGGCAGATTCCGTGGATTGAGCAAGGTAAATGGGGAAAATATCCCGGCGGACACGCCAGATCGTCAGCCAGCCAAAGATAATATCCACAAGTGCGCACAGCGAAATGCAGATGGGATAAGGGAAAAGCTCGCCCAGCAAACCAACGCACAAGGTCAGCACAAAGCAGACGGCCCCGAAGAAAATATTTTGGAACGCATTCAAGCGGGCACGCATGGTGTCTGGAATGTAACTCTGGATGGCGGCTTCACGGGTGGTGGCGCTGTTGATGCCCAAAAATCCGCAGAAAAAACGGTTCGCCAGCATCAACGGATAGGGAATCCACAGCAGACACAGGTCCATCACGGCGTAGGTCTGCTGAATCAAAAACACAAAGCCGTACTGCTTTTCCTTGGGAATCTTGACCCGATAGTGGAAAAATCCGCCCAGGCTGCGACCCAAAAACTCCGCCACCGAAAACATGGCGTACATTGCCGCACTCAATCCGGGCGTGGAACGGAAAAATGCTACCAGCAGCGGAGAACTGCCTTGCCCGATGCCGCCGGTCACCGCGCTGTGCAGGAAAATATTTGCGATACCGCGTTCCTGCTTCAAGTAGGCCAGACCGTCTTTCAAATCCTGCCACCACAGCCCCAAGGAAAACGAATGGTTCTCCATGCGGTTTTCTTCCTGAATGGAAATATTGCTTTCAATGGCGGCGGCAATCAGCGAAAGGCCACCCTGAATCAGCAGGATACCACCTACACCCAGATGGTCCATCATCACCGCTGCCAGCGGAGCCATGACTACATACACCACCGGGTACAGCATGGAAGAAATGGTGTAGCCTTTGTGTTCCATGCCTGCGGGGATTAAGTTGGGGAAGATGCTGTTGTATACCAGCGAGTCGAAGCTGCCAAGACACGCCAGCTGCAGAGAAAAAAACAGATATCCAATGTAGGAGAACGGATACCGCAGCAAAAACAAGCCGCCCAGCGCGTATAAAATACCGTTCGTTGCATCGCCCAGCACCAGAAACGGCTTGCGCGGCAAGCGGTCCAGCCAGGGTGCAGCCAGCAGCGGGATGAAAATGTTTGGTATAAACTGAATCGCCAGCGATAAGGCCGCAGCCAGCGTGCTGCCGGTTTTGTCAAATACCAGAAAGGAAAGCGCAAAGTTTCCGGCCACTGCACCAGCCGCACCCAGTACGGTAGCAACCGTCAGCAGAGTATAGTTTTTGGTCCATAGGGTTTGCCTGTTTTGCATCGAAAATCACCTCACAGCAAAAGTATAACATGAGGTTGCGGTCAAAAACAGAGTGCTGTTTTGGGACATTTTTCCGGAAAAAACAGCTTTAGTCAGGGCTTTTTGCCAAAGGCAGGAAAATCCTGCAAAAGCGCATAGGCTTCTTTGTACTGGCGGTGTGCTTCGTACCATTCCAGTACCCACGGCAGCTCAAAGTTGGCATATCCGATGGACAGATGCGTGCGGCAGGATTGGAAGCAATCCAGCAGGGCATCGCCATAAGCTTCGCTGTGCAGATAATCTGGTTCCGTCAGACGCAGGCGCACCACACGCAAACGCTTTTTGCTGATATGGTGGGGTAGAACCTGCGGCATGGCTTCGGCTTTGTCCAGCGTAGCCAGTGCGCCGGCGGTATCACCCAGCTTTTCCTGACAGATGGCCAGCTTGTGTAAGGTTTGGATATTAGGTTCCATCTGAGAAAGGGTTTTATAGGCGGCCTTGTACTGTCCCAGCTCAATTTGTGTTGCGGCACGGTTGTAAGTAATATCTTCCAGAGAATCGGTATCACCCAACGCTTGCGCCAGCCGCTGCGCCACATGGTAGTGCATTTCCATAGAGGTAAAATCCATCCCGTTGGAATAGCAGTTGCCCATCAACATACGAGCCATCAGCATAATGCGCACAAAACCTTCCTGTGCTGCCAGCTGATTGGCCTGCTGCGATAAGCTGATTGCCTGGGGAAAATTGCCCTTCGCGTATTGAGCTATGCCGGTTTCTAAGTACAGCCAGGCACAAGGGTATAGCTGCAAAGCCTGTTTTGGGGTGCCTTTCAGCACCCATTGCAAAGCCAGCTGCCGCAAATCCATGCAGACTTCCAGCGAAGAGTCCAGCGGTTCATATGGGTAGGCGCAAAGCCGCTCCAACAACTGTGCATCCAGACCCCAGGGACTTTGCAGATACAGCTTCCAATCAGGCTGTTGTACCATCTTTTGCAGCCCATCCTTGTCGTAAGAAAATAAAAGCTCGTAGGCTTCGTCTATCCGGCTGCTATCCAGTCCGTCGGCGTCGCTGTGCCAGTGGACACCCAGCCGTTCCAACAACAGCTGTACGATTTCATCGGAAGGTTCCGCTTTGTCCTGTTCGATTTTGGAAAGATAAGATACGGTGCAGATGCCGCTGCAAAGGCCTTCCTGGCTCCAGTTGTGGCGCAGCCGCTCCTGCCGAATCAGAAAATGGGCGTATTTCATCAGGCAAACCTCCCAAGCTTGCGATGTTTCGGTTCATGCAAAGAACGCCGGGCAAATGCCTGTTTTCGGCATTTGGTCCGGCGCTTTTGCATTGGTTCATCAAATTAGTCTTCCACCGGCAGATTGGGGCGGTCCTGGTCGCCGTCTGCCTTGAACATGACGAAGTTTTCGGGTTCGTTGGTGAAATAATAGTAGTCCGTGTTTTCATACAGCGGCGGCGTCAGGTAGTTGGGAATGATGGTCTTGTCATTCTCCGTGCGCTCCGAGAAACCGGCGGCTGCAAAAATTTCGGCAGGGATACCGGCACAGTAGCAGTCGGCGTATTCTGCGCCGCTGGCCTGCAACAGCTGGTCGATAGCATTGCCCAAACGGGGCAACACTGCGTCCATGCCGATGAAATCCACAATGCGCAGCACAGGAATTTCGCCGTGTTCGCCGCTTTCCACCACACGGGTAATCAGATAAGCCAGCAGCTTGCCGCTTTCGTGAACGCTCCACACATCATACTCCACATGGGGGAACGAGAAATAGCGGCGTGCCAGATAGCGAATATCCTTGTGAGGTGTGTGGTTGGTTTCCGGCATACCCAGACCCTGCAAACGCACTACGGAAGATACCTTGTCCAGAACCAAATCACCGCTTACGGGCAGGATTTCCGGCATAAATTCGCTGGGGGTTGTACCTTCCGGTACAGCCGGACGGCACAGCTGATACGCCGCGGCATTAGCACGCGGAGCCAGGCGGTAATAGTGGGGGATGCGGCCTGCCTCCCAGCCCAGGAAACGGTACAAAACGCAGGTGTTTGCTCGAATGTTGTTGCAGGCAACCACCTTTGCACCCGTCAAAGCAGGAATGGCGTTCATCAGCTCCAGGCCAACACCATTTTCGCCCTTTTTGGCAACCCAAACGCTGACCCACAGGTCAGGCGTTTCGCTGTGGTTGGCCAGAATGTAACCGGCAACCGCCAGAAGCTCGCCGTCGCGTTCAGCCACAACAAACTGCAGTTGGGTGCCGCAGTAATAATACTCAAACCATTCCGGACGGTTCACCAGCGGCAGCTTCCAGTCGAAGTTAGCGTTGACGAAATCCACAATGCGCTGCTGTTCGGCGTATTGTGCCAGCCGGAACTGTACATTGGAAACGTCAGGCAATGGTACTACCTCCCGTAATCGGCAGGGTAACGCCGGTGATAAAGCTGGCTTCGTCGCTCAGCAAAAATTCCATGGCAGGTACAACGTCGCTGACGCGGCAGTTGCGGCCCATGGGGTTATCGGCAGCGGATGCCTGCACGATCAGATCCGGCGTATCAGACAGGAAGTTGGTTTCCATCATGCTGGGGGCAACACTGTTTACCGTAACGCCAGAGGCTGCGTACTCGATGGCCAGGCTCTTGGCCAGACCGCCCAGTGCGCTTTTTGCCATTACATAAGCAGACATATTTTTGGGCGGGCAGCCGATGGTGTAGCTGGTCTGAATGAACAGCACACGACCGAACTTAGCCTTGGCCATCTGGGGCACAAAAGCCTTGCACAGCTGCACGGCGCTCTTGATCTGCACGTTCATATCCAGATCGAAGCGCGCTTCGTCAAACTTCTTGAACTTGGTGTTGATAGCGCGCAGCGCAGGCAGGTGGATAAAGTGGGTGGGGGCAGGGCACATGGTGCTGACCGCCTCGACGAAAGCGGAAATGGCTTCCGGATTGCTCAGATCCACGCTAAAGGTCTTGATTTTGCCGGGGTGTGCTTCGCACAAATCGCGGATGCGTTCCAAATCGTTGGAACCCTGTGCGATGATGCAGTCCTCGTCGCCCATTTTGGAAAGCAGACGCTCCATCAGTGCATGGCCTACGTCCGAAGTTGCGCCGGTAATGAGATAAGTCTTTGCCATAAAGGTTCCCTTTCTTATTTTGCAAGGCCCGCCTTGTAGGTGCCGCGGGTCACTTTTTTGCCGTCCTGATTGGTGATGGTGAACTTAACAGTGACT
>JAHHRK010000061.1 GCA_020025795.1 Faecalibacterium sp.
GGTCGCTCCGCCGTATTGTTCAGCGCAACTATCACGCCGCCGGGCTATTATAAAACGGTTCTGGGCTGTCCGGACGCTTCTGCTGTGGCGCTGCAAAGTCCATTTTCCGCCGACCATCTGGGGCTGTACTGTCTGGGTAACATCTCCACACGCTATCGGGATCGGCAATCCAGTCTCCAGCCCATTGCCGCAGCCCTTGCCGCGATGGTGCAGGCGCGACAAGGCAATTATCTGGCGTTTTTCCCCAGCTATGCTTATCTTAAACAGGTGCAGCAGGTGTTCACTGAGCTGTACCCGGAAATTCCTGTTCTGGCACAGGAAAGCGGACTGGACGAGGCCGCACGCGCAGATTTTCTTGCGCGCTTCTCCGCGGAAAACGAACAAACGCTTTTGGGCTTCTGCGTGATGGGCGGTGTTTTCGGCGAAGGCATCGACCTTGCCGGTGACCGACTGATTGGCTGCGCTGTGGTTGGTGTGGGACTGCCTCAGGTCAATCCGCAACAGGATATTTTGCGGCAATATTATGATGCACCGGAAAACGGTGGCTGCGGCTTTGATTATGCTTACCGCTTCCCCGGTATGAACAAAGTTTTGCAGGCTGCCGGTCGTGTCATTCGCACCCCACAGGACAAAGGCGTGGTGCTTCTCATTGATGACCGCTTTACCTGGGATGAATACCGTCGCCTGATGCCACCCCATTGGGCACACTTGCAGTACTTCTACGACATTCCTGCTTTCCGAGCCGCATTGCAGGATTTTTGGAATAAATAAAAACAGAGCAGCATCGTTTTCATGCTGCTCTGTTTTTTTACTCAATCCAGAACCAGGGATTTTTTCTTCCCGTTTTTCTTGCGGGGATATTCTCGGATACGCGTCACGAATTCCAGATTGACCACATCGGTCATTCCTTTGTTTTCCACCAGGATAGCGCTGTCAGAAACTTCCTGAATCACACCCGTAATCTGGTTACCGCCAAATAAGTAAATCAAGCACTCTTTTCCAACAAAGCGTTTTGCCAATTCTACCATGTTCTGCACCTCTTGCTTATTTTTTCGAATTCTTGTTGCAGCATACCATTCTTTGTTATGCCGCTCTTTCACGATGAAGATAATCAGGAGAAATATTGCAATATAATACGTGGAACTATTCACCGTTTTCTCTCCTTCCTGCTTATGTCAGTCCGCTTTCTTTTTCTTACGGATTGTTTTCAGGCAGGCTGCGAAATAGCTGCCCTGCAATACGCCCCAAATCAGCAGTACGACCACGATTGGCAGAAGCCCTGTCTGAAAAACGGTCTGGCCTATGGTCAATACGATCCACAGCCCCACGCAGGTTATATTCACCGCCTTAAAGGAATGGAATGCAGCTTCGCCGATCTGGCGCCGCTCGTTTTCATCACAGCTTTCCAGCCACTTTTTCTGGAAGTTGGTATCGTAAACGCTGCCTTTCTTTTCCGGATTGAGCATACGCGTCAAATCCACAGCTTTTTGCTGCACGAAAACCACACCTGCCAGTGCCAGAATCATTTCACCTGTTACAAGTAGTACATTTTCAGTTTCAATATATACCAGTGCTGCGCTCAAAAAGAAAAACGCAATGGGCATTAACAATCCGACCAGTACCATAGGCCAGGTCAGCAAATATTCCATGTGCTCTGCATAGGATTCTTCTTCGCCATCCCAGTTTGCAAACAGCTTTTTCACCTGGCGCAAAAGCAAAACTGCCGGAATCAACGTAAGAACACCGCACACCGGTATGCCGAACGGCAAACTCTTTTGGATTGCTGCACTGAGCATCTGGGGTAGGCCTGTTAGATCGATCGAATCGCTCATTACGGCAGAACCTACGCCGACCAGTGCGCCCAGCCCGGCACAGAGCAACGTGACCAACAGCATTTTGGGAAGCGCTTTTTTATTGTCTTTGCGGATTTCAGTCGTATCCTGTTTCATACTTCATCCTCCTCATATGTGAAGATATCCTCTACGGTAACGCCACAGGTCTTTGCGATCTTAATTGCCAGCGTTACAGAGGGCGAATAGTCTCCTCGTTCGATCTGGCTGATGGTCTGGCGCGACACACCCACAAGCTGCCCCATCTGCTGTTGGTTGACCCCCAGCTTTACCCGATACTCTTTTAAGCAGTTGTTCAGCGGCATTTTGCCACCTCCTTTTGGATGACAACTTTTCCTTTCATTGTGACAACTATCCTTGTCAATTTCATTATATAGATGACAACTTTCCTTGTCAAGATAGTTTTCCAAATAAAAAAGCAGCACGCAGAAACTTCTGCGTGCTGCTTTTTATAGATGCTTATACGTCTGCGTTCTTCTTACGCAGCAGGCTCATGGGGGGCAGCTCAATTTCGCTGGGAATGGTATACAGCTGCATTGCATTGGGTGTACTGGTGATATTTTCGCCAGCTTCGTTCTTGATCCACGCAGGATTCAAAGGCACCTGCGTACCATCCGGCAGCAATGCCTCAATGGTATCACCCAGGCTCCACTTACCGCGCTGCTGGCAATGCGCAATGCCATTCTCCCAATGGTCCACCGTACCCATAAAGTCCCACTCACGGATATAACCGATGTTATTATCCGTGTGCTGGATGGCCTTATCCTTGCCCATGTAGAAACCGGGCGAATAGTGGCGGTGGCTGGTACGCTTCAACTCCTCGTACACGCTGTCCGGCAGGCGGAAATCATCGCTGGTGGGGTTTGCCAGGAAGGTATCCAGTGCTTTGCGGTACGCCGCCGTCACGCTAGCCACATAGTAGAAGGTCTTGGCACGACCTTCGATTTTCAGGCTGTCTACGCCGGCCTTGCAAATCAAATCAATAAAGGGTGCGGTGCACATATCATCTGCATTCAGGATATAGCTTCCCTCATCAGTTTCGCCGATTTCAAAAGCCTGATTGGGGCGATGCTCCTCCACCAGATGATACTTCCAGCGGCAAGGCTGTGCGCACTGACCGCGGTTGGAATCACGGCCGGTCATATAGGTAGAAAGCAGGCAGCGTCCGGAGAAGCTGACGCACATTGCGCCATGCACAAAAGCTTCGATTTCCAGTTCCGGCGGGGTCTTATCACGAATGGTAGCAATCTCGGTCAGCGACATTTCGCGTGCCAGTACCACGCGCTTTGCGCCCATTTCGTAAGCAGTGCGTGCTGCGCCGTAGTTGGTAATACCCACCTGCGTAGACAGGTGTACTTCCACTTCCGGAGCCAGCTTTTTGCACAGCGACAAAACACCCAGATCGGCTACGATAAAGGCATCTACGCCAGCAGCAGCCGCCTGACGAATGGATTCCGGCATCTTATCCAGATCATCATTGGTGGGCAGCGTGTTCAAAGTCAAATAGACCTTGCGACCGCGTGCATGCGCAAAAACAACGCCTTCTGCCAGCTGTTCGATGGTAAAGTTTGCAGGGGCAGAGCGCATGCCGAACTCCGGCATACCACAATAAACCGCATCGGCGCCGTAGCACACTGCATAGCGCAGGCGCTCCAAATCGCCGGCCGGGCTCAACAGTTCGGGGACATGAAACATAATGGATTTTTCTCCTCTTTGATTAGTTAGCTGCCAGTTTCTTGTTGACAGCCCAAGCTTTGTCGCAGTTTGCGGAATGTTCGGACGCATTGTGGCCGTAGTAATAGGTGCCGGCCTTGTCCGTTACAAAGAAATAATACTTGTCTGCCACATACGCCTCGTCCGGGTGCAGCGCAGCATCAATCGCATCGATGCCGGGGTTGGAAATGGCACCGGGAGTCAGGCCTGCCACAGCGTAGGTGTCGTATGCTTTGCGGATATTTTCCGGAATAGATTCCCAGGTTTCGCCGTAGTAGTGGCGCACCCAGTTCCACAGATAGTTATTATCTGCATCGTTCTGGATATAGCTGGAAGCATTGGACTCCAGTTTGGAAACCAGTGCGCCGGGTGCCAGGCGGTTGTGAAACACAGCCGAAACCTTAGCATCATTTTCATTGCCGGCTTCTTCCTGCACAAAGGATGCCAGCGTAATGACCTCATTCAGCGTCATGTCCTTTGCTTCCATATCCGCATACATTTCGTCCGTAAACATCTTATCGAAATGCGCATAGAACGTTGCAACATAGTTATACACGGTATCGTCTGCCAGGAAGTCGTAGGTGTCCGGGAACAGATAGCCTTCGCACTTCAAAAAGCGGTTCGGTGCCTGTTCATCTGTCGGCACATACTGCCAGAACTTATACTGGCTGAAATCCTCATTGCAGGCCACATCCAAAAATTCTTCTGCGGTGCAAAGACCAGCTTCTTCCATCTTGGCGGCAATCGCCTGAGACGTGCTGCCTTCCGGGAAGGTCAGGCGCACGCTGTCTGCCGCTACCGTCTTGGACAAAATGCTCAGCATTTCGTCGTAGGAAGAACCTTCCTCAATTTCAAATGTGCCGTACTGCAGCTTGCTTGCCATATTCACATGGCCTGCGTACCAGCGGAACAGCTGGGGATAACGAATCAATCCGGCCTCTTTCAGACGATTTGCAATCTTGCTGGTACCACTGCCCTGTGCAATTTCAACCGTTTGTACTGTGCCGTTTTTTACACCGCCGGAGATTTCTTTTTTCACCGAGAACAGCACCAGCGCTGCAACCGCCAAAAGCACCAGCACCAATACCAGAAGAATTTTACCAGCCGGGTTCTTCTTTTTCTTCATCTGCTTTTCTGCCATTGTGGTTCCTCCCGTTGTTTATACGTCCAGTGCCAGCCCCAGATAGCTTTCGTCTACCTCAAAGGGCTGCGTCAAAAAGTGAATCATACCATGGTCATAGCGGCGGCCTTCGCCCATGAACAAGGTTCCGCCATCCGGCACGGTCAGCACAGCGCGTTCTGCAATCACTTCTCGTTCGCGCGCTGCTTCCAGCAGGCAATTTGCTGCTTTATCGTTTTGTGCCATCAGCTCGATAAAACGCAGGCAGTCTCCCTCACGGAAGTACATACCATAGCCGTTTTCATTGGACACCACAGTAACGCCCCGTGCATACAGGTCTGTCATGGTCCAGGTCATGGCATCTGCGGAAAGCTGCACGACCTGGGGGCAGAACTTTGTCCGCAAATCGCCCAAACCGCGCGCCGGAATGGTATCGAACTCCGCACGGCTCCACAAATTGCGGTGCAGCGGCTTTTCCAACTCACGCCGAGCAAAAGCACGCTGAAAACCACGCTTCTCATAAAAGGAATACAGCTGTTCTGTTTCCGGGATAAGCGCAGCAAATTCTACGCCGACCTGCACCAGCAAATCCATCACCTGCTTGAGCATCGCGGTGGCAATTCCCTGTCCGCGCCATGCTTTTGCCGTGGTAAAGCCACACAAATAAACGCCTTTATGGCTGCCGATCTGTGCCGGCGGTGTCAGCAGCATTGCCGTGATCTGGCCGTCACGCTCATCCACCCAGGCATGCGTCTGACCGGCAAATTTATTGATTACTTCTTCTGCGTTGTCGTCGGTGCCAAAGGCCTCCTGCCACAGCGCAACCATTGCCGAAATATCTTTCGGCTGCATCAAACGAATCATTCTGCCTCCAATTTCTGCCGGACAATCTCCAGCACACGGGCATGGATATCCTCAATGGAGCACATAGCACCGTCCCGATCACAGACTACGGTTTCCCAGCCCAGCTTCTCCGCACAATATTCTGCGGCACGGCGGCTGGCTTCCAGATAGGCCAGATCCTTTTCGTGGATATCCTTTTTGCTTTCATCGCCCTGATAGCGACCCGTCATCAGCTTCTGGCTCACCGCCGGGTCTACTGCCAGATAAATGACAGCATCCGGTCGCGGCATACCCAAAAGCGAAAATTCATAATCAGCCAGCCATTGGATAAATGCGTCCCACTGATCCTCCGGCAGCTTGGAGCACTGGTGCACTGCGTTCGAGGTAGTATATCGGTCTGCGACCAGAATACCGCCTTCGTCGTAGAATTTACCCCAGTCGGACTTATAGCCAGCGTAACGGTCCACGGCATAAAAGCTGGACGCCGCATAGGGGTTCACATCACCGGGTTTATCACCAAATTCTCCACGCAGATACATTTTGACCAGCGCCGAGGATTCGCTTTCGTAATTCGGAAAGGTCAAACGCCACACCGGCAAGCCCTGTGCCTGCAAAGATTCAAACAGGATTTTGGTCTGCGTACCTTTTCCACTGCCATCCAAGCCTTCGATTACAAATAGTTTTCCCTTTTTTTGTTTCATCACGCGCCTCGCTTACTCGCCGCGCATAGCAGCGAACTCTGCACGTACTTCCTGCGGCTTACCACAGCTCATACGGCCTTCCGGGCAGCCGCCACGCAGGCAGCCGGGGCCGGCATACCGGAACAGCGTAGGTGCTACCGGATAAACCAGTTTCCACATTTCCTTTGCCAGCGCACGAATCTCCCACTGGGCACGGTTGCAGCAGCGCAGAGAGAAGAAATTGTTCAGGCTGCGCACGTTCATGGTAACGACCATCTTGGTTTCGCAGGCGTTGGGCAGCACAAAACGTGCATCCTCATTTGCCAGCTTGCTGGCCTTTGCACGTGCAGCTTTTTCTTCCATGCCCTGCGCCATATATTCTGCGGTGTGGGCATCTTCCAGCTTTTTGACCAGATCCAGGTAGCGGCGTGCATCCTCATTCATGGTATCAATAAATGCCTGCTTTGCCTCCGGGATCGCTTCAATTTCAGGCGGAACCACATAGCGGAAATCATCCAAACGCACGTAGCGCTGGCTCTGTACGCTGTAAGATGCGATCCGATGGCGGGTGATCTGTGCCAGCAGTGTACGGCTGACACCTTCGATGCCAAAGGTGAAGCTGGCGTGCTCAACCGGGCTTGCGTGGCCCAGATCGGTCAGCATATTCAGGAATTTGGTGGTTTTTTCTTCCGTCAGTCCATCCAGCAAATCGTCAATGTGGGCATCGGAATAGCACAGCTTTGCAGCTGCCGCCACAACCTTTTCCGGTTCGGGCGTATGCGCGATCAATGTTACTTTCATTTTAAGGTTTCCTTTTCGTTTTATATGCTATTGTTTTTATCTGTTTAGTCGTCCGCTTCTACTTTTTTCAGCGGCGCGTAATTTGCCATTGTCTTTTTCAGGCCGGCCGTTTCAAATCGAATTTCTACAATTTGGTCGCCTGCCATCGGTGTTACACGCTGCACAACGCCCTTACCGAAAACGCGATGCTCCACTACATCACCAGGTGCGTATACAACCTTACCGCCAACCGGCTTTCCGGAATTTCGGGCAGCGGCTGCCTGCTGGCCAAAGGAAATCGGCTGCTGCGGTGCTTTTGCTGCGCCGCGGCTGTAACTGCTGCCATAACCCGTGCTGCGTGTTGCGCTTGCACCGGAACCACTGCCGCCATAAGCCGAACCAAATCGGCTTTGGCTGCGCTCGCCTGCGTTATATTCCCGATTGAGATAATCACTGCGCCGTGTCTGATACTCACCGCCGTAACCACCACCGTAACGGCTCTGGCCCGAATATCCAGATGCACCGCCGGGTACATTGCTGCTGTATGCATTGCCCCAGCCGTGCGCCTCGCGCTGGGCCAAAACCGGGCTCTCGGTGCGGTCCAGATATTCCTCGTCGATTTCATTTAAGAAGCGGCTGGGATCGTTGCGCTGCGTGCGTCCAAACAACATGCGGCTGGACGAAGAAGACAGATATAGCTCTTTCTTTGCGCGCGTAATACCGACATAGGCTAGGCGACGTTCTTCTTCCATGTCTTCATGGGAGTATTTGCTCATCTCGCCGGGGAACACGCCTTCCTCCATGCCGCAGAGGAACACATACGGAAATTCCAGGCCCTTTGCCGAGTGAATGGTCATCAGCACCACCTGGTCCGAATCTTCATTGTAGCCGTCGATGTCGCTGATCAGCGCGATTTCTTCCAGGTAACCAGCCAGCGAAGCTTCGTCCCCGTGCTGCTCCATATAATTGCGCACGTTACTAACCAGCTGGCCCAAGTTCGCCAGGCGGTCTGCACCTTCTTCGCCCTGAGATTCCAGCATCCGCTTATAGCCGGTTGCTTCAATTACCGTATTGGCGAATTCGTCCAGAGGATAGGTTTCTGCGGCTTCCACCAGCTTGTCATAGATGGCATAGAAGTTCATCAGAGATGCCGACGCACGGCGCAGGTCAGCATATTCTGCTGCGCTTGCGCAAATATCCAACATCGGCACGCCCTGTTCGCCCGCAATGCGTGCCAGGTTATCCACCGTTGTCGCACCGATTTTACGAGCTGGTTCGTTGATGATTCGGCGCAGACGCACATCATCATTGCGGTTGGCCACAATCGAGAAGTAGGAATGAATATCCTTGACTTCCTTGCGATCATTAAAGCGCTGGCCACCCAAAATTTTGTGCGGAATACCTGCACGAGTGAAATAGGTTTCAATGGGTGACGACTGGGCATTCATACGGTACAGCACCGCATGGTCTGCCAGATGTCCGCCACTGCGCACATGCTCTGCAATCACGTCCGTGATGTGCTTGGCCTCGTCCGTTTCGTTCTCCGCCTGATAGTGATGCACCTTTTCGCCGTTGCCGTTATCCGTCCAAAGGGTTTTGCCCTTACGGTTTTCGTTGTGAGAAATCACACAGTTTGCGGCGTTCAGGATGTTGGAGGTGGAGCGGTAATTCTGTTCCAGTCGAATGGTTTTTGCGCCGGGGAACATCCGTTCAAAGTTCAAAATATTTTCAATGGTAGCACCACGGAACTTATAAATACTCTGGTCGTCGTCGCCGACCACGCACACATTGCGCTCGGGACCGGTCAGCAGACGCACCAGCTGGAACTGCGCTACACTGGTATCCTGGTATTCGTCCACCAGCAGGTAGCGGTATTTGTTCTGATAGTATGCGCGTACTTCCTCATTATTTTGCAGCAGCATGACAGTCTGGAAAATCAGATCGTCAAAGTCGAAGGCACCTGCACTGTGCAGGCGTTTTTCGTAAGCGGCATAAATCTTCGCCACCAGACTGGCCTTGCTGTCGCTCTGGCCTTTCAGCGCTTCCGCCGGAGATACCAGCTGATCTTTCAGGCGGCCGATGTGGTTCAGAGCCGCTTTGATAGGCAGGAACTTATCGTCGATTTGCAAATCTTTATAAACCTGCTTCATCACGCGCTGGGAATCGTCTGTATCATAAATCGTAAACGATTTGGGATAGCCGATTTCTTCCGCATAGCGGCGCAAAATGCGCACACATGCCGAGTGGAAGGTAGCAGCAAAAACTTCCTCGCCTTCTTCATC
>JAHHRK010000062.1 GCA_020025795.1 Faecalibacterium sp.
CCAGCGGGTCGATACCGTTGCCCAGGCTCTTGGACATCTTGCGGCCCTGGCTGTCACGCACGATGCCGTGGATGCAGACGGTGTCAAAAGGTGCCTTGCCAGTATAAGCCAGACCGGAGAAAATCATACGGCTTACCCAGAAGCCAATGATATCGTAGCCGGTAACCAGCGTATTGGTGGGATAGAAGTACTTCAGATCCTCGCTGTCCATGTTGGGCCAGCCCAGGGTGCTGAACGGCCACAGTGCGCTGGAGAACCAAGTATCCAGGGTATCGGGGTCCTGGGTCAGGTTCTTGCTGCCGCACTTGGGGCAAACATGAGGAGCTTCCTTTGCAACGATGGTCTCGCCGCAATCTGCGCAGTACCAGGCAGGAATCTGGTGACCCCACCACAGCTGACGGCTGATGCACCAGTCACGGGTGTTCTTCATCCAGTTCATGTAGTTCTTGGTGAAGCGCTCAGGGATGAACTTGATTTCGCCCTTTTCCACGCTCTCGATGGCAGGCTTTGCCATTTCTTCCATCTTCACGAACCACTGCTTGGAAATCATGGGCTCGATGGTGTGGTGGCAGCGGTAGCAGGTACCGACCTCATGCTTCAGGGGCTCGATTTCCTTCAGGAAACCGCCAGCCTCCAGGTCAGCCACGATTGCCTTGCGTGCTTCCATGGCGGTCATGCCGGCATACTTGCCGCAGTCCAGAACCTCCGGCTCACCGACCGTTGCGCGGCCGCTTGCGAACAGCTCATCTGCTGCAGCCTTGTCTGCTGCGCCGGTCATGTAGCCGTCATAGGTGAACACACGCACAACGGGCAGATTGTGGCGCTGGCCAACTTCAAAGTCGTTGGGGTCGTGGGCCGGGGTGATCTTCACGACGCCGGTACCCTTGGTCATATCAGCGTGCTCGTCGCAGACAATGGGAATCACCTTGTTCAGCAGGGGCAGAACAACGTGGCAGCCATGCAGATGTGCATAGCGGGGGTCCTCACCGTTGATTGCAACAGCAGTATCGCCCAGCATGGTTTCCGGACGAGTAGTAGCCAGCTCCAGCATTTCGCCGGTTTCCTGCACCGGGTACAGCAGGTGCCAGAAGTTGCCATCCTGCTCTTCGTGCTCTACTTCTGCATCAGAAATGGAGGTGTTGCAGTGGGGGCACCAGTTTACCAAGCGGTTGCCACGGTAAATCTTGCCTTCATTGTACAGGCGGACGAATACTTCCTTAACAGCGTCAGAGCAGCCGTCATCCATAGTGAAGCGCTCGCGGTCCCAGTCACAGCTGGAACCCAGCTTCTTCAGCTGGTTGACGATGCGGTTGCCGTAGGTGTTCTTCCAATCCCATGCGCGTTCCAGGAAACCCTCGCGGCCCAGCATATCCTTGGTCAGGCCTTCCTTTGCCATAGCCTCAACAACCTTAGCCTCGGTTGCAATGGAAGCGTGGTCGGTGCCGGGCACCCACAGTGCTGCATAGCCCTGCATACGCTTGGAACGGATCAGAATATCCTGCATCGTGTTGTCCACAGCGTGGCCCATGTGCAGCTGGCCGGTAACGTTCGGCGGCGGCATCACGATGGTGTAAGGCTTCTTCTTGGAGTCTGCTTCCGTGTGGAAGTAGCCGCCATCCAGCCAGGACTGGTAGATTCGATCTTCTACCTGGCTCGGATCGTACTGTTTTGCCAGTTCTTTCATATTGATAATCCTCCCTGATTTTGCGGGGCAACAAAAAAGCCGCCCCACGGACATACATTCCATGGGACGGCTCATTAAAAAACCGCGGTACCACCCAAATTGCAGCCCAAAGGCTGCCTCTTGACTGCCCCAGTAACGTAGGGCAAACCCGAAAGCAGCTACTTGTTTCACCGCTTCTGCTCAAAAGTGACAGTGCCAAGTGCGCTTTACCGGCTTTCACCTGCCGCCGGCTCTCTGAAAAGCTGCATCTTAGCACACTCTTTCTCAGTGCATTTATACCAGTGTATTCTACTGTTTTTTTCGCGTATTGTCAATAGATGTCACCAATTCTTCCGCCGGGGCAGTGTTCGCTGTTTCTCTGGATACTCAGGCATTTTTCAGCCAGATATTTTCTTGCTGGCACACCTGATCTGCATTTGCCGGAGCCATCGGACTGGCCGAAGGCTGCGGCTGTTCATTTTCCTGTTCATAGCAGCCGCCCATACTCAACAGAATCGCAGCAATCACCAGCCCGATCAGCCAGCCTTTTCCGGAGCCGTTTGACATATACAACCCTCCTGTTTTCTATTCTGTCTTTCAGTCTGCCCTGTTTGATGCAAAACATACAAAGTCAGTGCCAAAAACACCGTTTTCCATCCTACAAAAAAGGGCCGTGCCTTGTATGGCACAGCCCTTTCTGTATAAACTTTTTACCTTACACTCTGCCGTCCGTGACCGGTGCCAGCAGAACTTTGCCTGTGCCGCGGTATACGTTCACCAGGCCTTCGCCGGAAGCCGCCGAACCGATCAGGCTCTTGCCCGAACGCTCCACCGTAAAGTTCAGGCTGCCGCTCCATGCGATTGCCATATTGCCGTCGATCTTGAGCACATCATTTTCCAGTTCAATCTCGATCAGTTCTTCTTTCGGGCAAAGCGATTCCAGGCACAGCACACCGCTGCCCTGAATGCCCATATTGAAAAGGCCTTCGTTACCTGCCACTGCCGAAGAGAAATTGGAACGTGCCACCAGTTTATGCTTCAGGTTCGACTCGCAAGCCAGGAACAGGCCGTCATCCAACACAATGGAGCCGCCCCAGTCTGCAACGTCCAACAGCAGGATATGTTTGTATGTAGGCTCCAGCACCAGCGTACCGTCGCCGGTATATTCCGGCTTAATGGCAGACTCGCCGGTAACACTGCCGCGCAGTGCCTTACCGAACAAATCTCCCACGCCCTTAACGCCAGTGGTTGCGTTCACGTTGCCAGCCATCCACTGCATTGCGCCTGCCTGCGTAGTGATGTTTGCTTTTTTCAAGTCACAGATCACCTGGCGCTTGCGCACGTTCATCTCATTGCAGTAATAGGCCAGCTGTGCATCACCCGGCATTACGCTCAAATCACGCTGATACTCCACCACGGTAAATGCGCCCAGTGAATCCAGCACCTTTACATCATCATTATCGGTAAAATTACGAATCTGATACATACGAAACTCCTCCTTTACAATGTTTTTCGTCCATGAAGATATTATATCACTCCGGCGTTTTTCTCAGCAAGTAAAATCTTTGCAACGCAGCGCACTTTGTTCAGAAAGCAGAAATTACAATTTCCAAATTAGCGCATTTGGAAAAACATCTTGTATGCCGTAACCGCACCAATGAAAACCGCAAGCCCCAACAAGATTGCTGCATCTCGTTTGGTGCCTTCGTCGTAACATTTTTTTGCATTTGTAAGAAAGGCCAATCCCAGAAAGAGAAACATCAAAGGCATGGAAATATCATATGATACGATTTTTGCCAATCCCATAAAACCGAAAAGAATCGTCAAAGCGGAAAACACGGCTTGCAGCGTACGCATCGTTCTTCCTCCTCATCCGTTTCTATCCATTCTATTGTACTTGGTTTACCCTTTCCGAACAATCTGCATCTTACAACCTTCACGCATTTTTCATCTGCACGCAGCCTTGTTTCACAAGCAATGAATCCCTCTTTAGTTTTCGGGCTTGGTTTTGACACCAAAGATAAAATACACCATATGGAACGCCCATACACATCCCAGTACAATGCGGCCGACCGGTACTGCGTGCATCATGATGAAGCCTACTGCCATCAGCAGCGTAACGGTTACCATAATGCGAATCTTCACCCGCCGGGTCATGCCCTGGCCAGCCACATAGCTTTCCAGATTCTCCTTATACAGGCGTGTCTGAATAAACCAGTTATGCAGTTTTTCCGAGCTACGAGCAAAGCAATAGGCCGCCAGCATCAAAAAAGGAACGGTAGGCAAAAGCGGCAGCACTGCGCCCACGGCACCCAGGCCCAGGCTCAAGCATCCCACAACGATATAGATTGTCTTCTTGATGTTCATGTATTTTTCTCCAATCGCTTCTTTTCTTTTCGAGATTCTACAACGTGGCGAATTGCCATCACAGGGTGATAAAACAGCATCCGCGGACCGGAAAAGCGCATCACTTCCCGGATTTTCTCTCGCATTTCCGGTTTATAGCAATGCACCTTGCAGTTCGAGCAAAATGTCTTTGTTTCCATAAACGGGCACTTGTCGCTGCGCATCCGTGCATAGGCATCCAATGCAGCACACTCCGGGCACAGTTCTTTGCAGCCGTGCTTTTTGCGGCAGTACAGCGCAATCATGAACGATACGGTTTCCTTTTCCCGCTGACGTTTGCTTTCCACATTCATCAGCTGTTTCTCCCTTGCTCTACCGAGCAGACAATATCCGCAATACCCATGGTGGAGCGTCTGTGCGACACTAGCACCACGGTCTTATCCTTGCAGGACTGATGCAGGGACTTCAAGATAACTGCTTCGTTCAGGCTGTCCAAATTACTGGTTGGTTCATCCAGCAGCATAAACGGTGCGTCATGCAGGAAGGCTCTTGCCAAGCCCAAACGCTGGCGCTCGCCGCCGGAAAGGGAATCACCCAGTTCATCCACCTGCGTATCATAGCCATTGGGCAGCTTGCAGATAAAGTCATGTACAGATGCCTTCTTGCAGGCAGCTACCAATTCTTCATCGGTGGCATCCCACTTGGCAACGCGCAGATTGTTGCGAATCGTATCATGGAACAAATAGGTTTCCTGTGTGACGAAACTTTCCATATCGCGCAGGTTGGTGGTGTTGATCTGGTTCACACTGCGTCCGGACACCTGCACTTCACCCTGCTGCACCTGCCAGAAACGCATCAGCAGTTTCAGCAGCGTCGATTTACCGCTGCCGCTCTTGCCCACGATGCCAACGATTTTGTTCTTGGGAATATCCAGAGAGAAATCTGTCAGAATGTTCTCGCCATCATAAGCAAAGGTAACGTGGTCAGCCTTTGCACCCTCAAAGGAAACTTCTTCCTTGCCGGTGACTTCTTCCACAACAGGCGTTTCGTCCAGAATATCCAGCACACGGTTGCCTGCTGCAAAGGTATTCTGCAGCGTTGCACCCAGTGCAGCCAGCGCAACCACCGGACCAAAGGAGCTCATCAAAGCCAGCGTGGGAACCAGCGTACCAGCAAAGCCGCACAGCTTGGCAGATACAAACAGCATCGTCAAATCAAACAGCAGAATTGCCAGATTGGTCACAGCGGTATTCCAGCTGGCGGTGCGCTTCATGCGCTGTTCCTGCTGCGAAAGCTGTTCGGTCATTTCGTTCATGCGCTGTACGCGTTTTTCGCCCTGACCATACTGGATAATTTCCGGCAGACCGCGCAGGCTGTCCAGCACAAAGCCAGCCAGTGCGCCAGACTTCTTGCGGAAGTTCAGGCCGTCTTCGCCACCAATCTTGGAGGTAACAACGGGAATCAGCACACCCACAGTCAGATATGCCACCAACGCCAGCAAACCCAAAGCCCAGTGATAGGAGCCAATAAACAGCACCATCACCACAGTGAACAGGGTTGCAATGCAAACAGGCGAAATGGTATGTGCGTAGAAAACTTCCAAAAGTTCAATGTCAGCTGTAATCAGGCTGATCAAATCGCCTTTGTCGCGACCGTCCAGCTTTGCGGGAGTCAGGCGGCGCAGTGCGGTAAATACGCGGTCACGCAGCAGAGCCAGCAGCTTGAATGCGATAAAGTGGTTGCAGGCCTGTTCCGCATAGCGCAGGAAGCCGCGCACCAGTGCGAATACAATCAGGCAGGCAAACAATGCCGTCAGGCTCAAGCCTGCATACAGGCCCAGCACATTCAGAACGGCCATACCACCAAAGACAGTGATAAATGTAGCACAGAGATGCCCCACCAGACCCATCAGGATTGCCAGGACCATATATCCGGTCAGCGGCTTAACCAGTCCGCTCAGCCGCATCACGATTTGCGGATTACTTCTTTTCATTGTGCGGCTCCTTTCGTGTATTCTTCCAGCTCATGCTGGGTGTTCCACAGCGCTGCATAAGCGCCGTTCTTTGCGAGCAGACTTTCATGTGTGCCGGATTCGGTCACATTGCCCTTGTCCATCACATAGATATTATCCGCATCTTCCACATTGGCCAGGCGGTGAGAAATCAAAATCACAGTCTTGGTCTTTGCCAGGCGGCGAATCTCGCGCATCATATCGTTTTCGCTTTCCACATCGATGTTGGAGGTTGCCTCGTCAAAGATGTATACCGGGCTGTCATGCAGCAAAGCGCGTGCCAATGCCAAGCGCTGGCACTGTCCGCCGGAGAAATTGCTTGCCTTTGCCAGCAGCTGGGTATCCAGGCCTTGTTCACTGCGGAGGAAATCTGCCAGGTTTACTTTTTCCAGTGCGCCCCACAGCTCCGCATCGGTCGCATTCGGGCAAGCCATCAACAGATTCTCACGAACCGTACCGCTGAACAGGTAGCTCTGGTGGCTTACATAGGTAAAGGCGCGCATTAGGCTTTCTTCGGCAATATCTGCCAGAGGCACACCGCCTACCGTTACCGTACCGGTATAGCCACGATTGCGGCCCATCAAAATTGCTGCCAGCGTCGATTTACCGCATCCGCTCTCACCTACAACGGCGGTAAAGCTGCCCTGCGGGAAGGTTACATCTACGCTGTGCAGAATCTCGCGTTCTCCATCATAGGAGAAACGCAGATCCTTGCATTCCACGGTATGATTTTCGGGAACTGCCTGCGTTCGATTTTCCGGCTCCGGCAGATCCAGCAGCTTAAAGATTTTATCCGATGCCGCCATACCGTTCATTGCAATGTGGAAGAAAGAGCCCAGCATACGCATGGGCAAGAAGAAATCCGCTGCCAAAAGCAGAATCAACAGGCACTCCGCCAGATTTACATGATTTGCACGGAACTGGGTCACGGCCAGAATTGCGCCCAGTGCTGCGCCGCCGTAAGCGATCAAATCCATAATGGTGATCGAGTTCAGCTGCATGGTCAGCACCTTCATGGTGATCTTGCGGAACTTTTCAGCCTGCTCGTTCATGTCGTCCTGCTTGTATCCATCCGTCTGATAGATTTTCAGAGTGGTCAGGCCCTGCAGGTTTTCCAAAAAGGTGTCACCCATTGCGGTGTACTGGCTCCAGTACTTACCCAGCAGTTTTTTTGCCCAAGTCTGAATGGCTGCAATGGTAATCGGAATCAGCGGCACACACAACAGCAGAACCACCGCCGAAGGCAAATTGACAAAAGCCAGCACAGCGAACAAGGTCAGCGGTGCCAGCATGGAGTAAAAGAACTGGGGCAGATAGGCGCCAAAATAGGTTTCCAGCTGTTCCACACCTTCCGTGGTCATCTGCACAACCGCACTGGTCTGCACCTGTTCGCGGTAAGAATTACCCAACCGCAGCAGTTTGCGGTAAATCAGTTCACGCAGGCGCTGTTTCACCGTACGGGAAGACAGGTATGCCATGCGTCCCGATGCCGTAGTACAAACAAACCGCAGCAGAACCATAACCGCCACGATCAAGGCCGTGCGTGCGAATACTCTGCCGTCCGCTGTGCCTTCGTAAATCTTTTGCAGGAACAGCGCGATCGCTGCCATCATGCTGATATTGGCCAGCAACGACACCCATTGGAACGCCACGTTGGCGGCAACATATTTTTTGCTTTCATCGACTGTATGAATCAGTCGTTTGTTTATCATCATACTTGATACCACTCCCCTGTTTTGCCTTTATTTGCTCCGCTCATAAATTGTTTGAGCGCCATGTAACTTTCGCTGCTCAAATCATGTTCCATCTTACAGGCATCTTGTGTGGCGTTCGTTTCTTCCACACCGAGCTGTATCAAAAATGTTTTCAGCAGTTGATATTTATCACAAGTCTTTTGTGCAACTTGCAAGCCCTGTTCTGTCAGATGGATCACATTTCCTTTTTCCACCTGTATATATCCTTCATTCACCAGCCGCTTGATGGCCACGCTCACCGTCGCACGCGAAAGATGCATGCTCTGCACGATGTGACAAGCGTGTACGTTTCCGGTCTGGGATAAAAGGTATATCGTTTTCAGATAATCTTCCGTTGATCTACGATCTTTCATGATTCGTTCCTCTTTGTATTGGTCTGCGTATTCAGCCTGCTATGGTCAAGCCTTCGATGCTCTTTCCATTCTTCCATTGGTCGCAATACAATTTTGTGCACTTGTCATATTGGTCAAAGATTTTTTTGGCATCTTCTTCATTGCCATAGACCTTCCAGCATCCGACGCACTTTTGATTACAGGCCTTATTCTCGATAAAGGCGCATACGTCAGACGGCGGATAGCCCAAAAACAAGCCTACCTCGTGCGGAAACTCCTGCTCGGTCTGTAAGCGTTGAATCAAATGCAAGATGCACTCGTTCGTTTTTTCGGGTTGGTAGCCGTAGCTTTCCAGCAAGCGTTTTGCCTGAACATCACTAAAATCTTTTGCCAATCCGCTGAGTCGGCACACATAAATCAGTGCACGGCCATTCCAGACACGCAAAGGCAGAATCCGCAGCCCTTTGGGCACCAGCTTTTTGTTCAGTTGTCGGATTTCCAGTGTCAAATCCTGTTTGGATGTACATCGGCAGGAAAATAAACTTCCGGTTTTCAATCCTGCCAACGTGGGAGAACAATGACGAATAATCAACTCTTCAGACATAAGCTTTCTCCTTTTCGACCAGTGAACAAGTTAGTAGTAGCTAACTCAAACCAACAAAAACAGACCGCCTTTCTGGTTCAGCGGTCTGTCACAAGCGTCACTTTTACGCCGAGATCAAAATCCCATCCGTCAGCTGACGCTCGATATTATAGCTGTTTCCCTGTACTGAAATCACGCTGCTGTCATCCCAATGGGACTCCACCATGATGGGCACGCCGCTTCGGCACCCCAGCAGAAACAGCAGACCATCCAGATCTGCATTTTCCGTTTGGATTGCCTGAATCACATAAGATCTACCTGCAGAGGCATTCGTTAATTTCATCATATCATTTACCTGTTTTAGGTTGTGTTCTTATCAAAAGTTAGCTTTAACTAACCTGCATAGTATATTAGCTTATGCTAACTAATTTGTCAAGTTCCTTTTTCCACTTTTTCAAACTTTGTTCAGAATTT
>JAHHRK010000063.1 GCA_020025795.1 Faecalibacterium sp.
TCTAACGTGTAAAAACTTTATGAAACATTTCTCGCAAACAAAAAACGGGAACGCATTCGTCACGTTCCCGTTTTTTTACTTTATTCGGTTTCGGCATCAAACAAATGCAGGAAAATTTCCCGTGCTTCGGCGGCTCGCCCACGAGGAACCGGCACTTGGGCGCCGCTTTCCATAATAAACTCGCTGTCCGTCAGCTGCTGCACCGCATCCAGATTGATCACATAACTGCGGTGCGGCTGATAGAACCGCCCTTTTGCCATCAAATCTGCCAATGCTTCCTTCAGCGGAACGCGCAGGGTAATACTGCGCACCATACTGCCATCTTTCAAATGGAAATGCAGGATATGGTCGGTACATTCCACATATTCCACGTCCCGATGTGCTACACGCACCAAGCCTTCACGGGTGGAAACCACAAAAAACGGTCCCCGCCGGGTAAGCAAAAGCTGATCCAGCATAGCGAACAGCTGGCTTTCCGATACCGGCGGAATAAAATACTGGGTAGCAGATACCCCAAAGGCATCCATTGCGTACTCCGGGCCTGCTGCCAGAAAAACAATAGCTGCTGTGCCGCCGGCATTGCGGATGGCCTGAGCGGCATCCAAACCGTTGGGGCGCGGCCCTTCCACCGACAAAAACACCAAATCACTTTTTAGCAGATTGTCCAGCTTTTTTTCCGTCGCGGAATGAATCTGCAGCTGTTCCGAGCGACGAGTGAAATAATCCTGACACAAGGTCTGGATGGCGCGCCGCTGTGCGGCACTGGGTAAACACAAGGCAATGCGAAACACGAGCGGTGGTCCCCTTTCTAAAAAAGTTTAGTGCAGTTTCTTTTCCAAATCCTTTGTATACAAAGCGCGTGTGGCATTCAGCACAGCAAGCACCATAATGCCCACGTCTGAAAAAATGGCCACCCACATATTGGCCTTACCCAATGCAACCAGCACCAGGCAGGCAGCCTTAACCAGCAGTGCAAAGAAGATATTCTGGTACACGATTCGGGTGGTACGACGAGAAATCGCCATCGCCAGGCTCAGCTTGGCCGGGTCGTCGTCCATCAAAACGATGTCGGCGGCTTCGATGGCGGCATCGCTGCCCAGTGCACCCATTGCCACGCCAATATCTGCACGGCTCAAAACCGGGGCGTCGTTCACACCGTCGCCCACAAAAACAAGGTTTTCGCCCTTGCGCTTCTGAGCCAGCAATGCTTCGACGCGATCCACCTTATCGCCGGGCAACAGCTGGGCGCAAACTTCGTCCAGACCCAGGCGGCCAGCCACTTCATGTGCAGCAGCTTCGCTGTCACCCGTCAGCATAACGGTCTTATGCACACCGGCCTTTTTCAGGCTGCGAATAGCCTGTTCCGCGTGGGGCTTGACCATATCGCTGATCTGGATGCAACCGGCGTACACGCCGTCCACTGCCACATATACCACGGTGCCAATCGGTTTTTCGGTTGTCGGAAGCTGGATGTTTTCACTTGCCATCAGGCGCGCATTGCCCACGGCAACGTGCTTGCCATCTACCAGCGCGGTAACGCCATGGCCGCCCTGCTCCTTTACTTCTGCCGCGCGGGACAAATCCAGTTCCGCCGGGCAGGCTGCGCACAGGCTGCGGCTGATGGGGTGGTTGGAATACTGTTCGGCCAGCGCTGCCGTTTCCAGCAGAGCTGCTTCGGTAAAGCCTTCGGCCGGATTAACCTGAGACACCGAGAACTTACCTTCTGTCAACGTACCGGTCTTATCAAAGACCACCACGCCCGTGCGTGCCAAAGCCTCCAGATAGTTGGAGCCTTTGATCAGGATGCCGCGGGCACTGGCACCGCCGATACCGCCGAAAAAGCTCAGCGGAATCGAAATCACCAGCGCACAAGGGCAGCTGACGACCAGGAAGGACAGGGCACGATAAACCCAGCTGCCAACGGCAGGGTCACGACCCATAACAGCCAGCACCAGCGGCGGCAAAATCGCCAAAGCCAGCGCTGCATAACACACAGCCGGCGTATACACACGGGCAAAGCGCGTGATAAAGTTTTCGCTGCGCGCCTTTTTCATGCTGGAATTTTCCACCAGGTCCAAAATCTTGGCCACCGTAGAATCGCCAAACTCTTTCGTGGTACGGATTTCCAGCACGCCGGTCAAATTGACACAGCCGCTGATTACTTCATCGCCGTTATGCACATCACGCGGCAGGCTTTCACCGGTCAGGGCAGCGGTATTCAGGGTAGAATCACCATTCAGCACCACGCCGTCAATGGGCACACGCTCACCGGGCTGAACCAGAATAACACTGCCCACGGCGACTTCGTCGGGGTTGGTTTCTTCCCAGGAGCCGTCCTCCTGGCGCATCCGGGCACTGTCCGGACGAATATCCATCAAATCCGAGATACTCTTGCGGCTTTTGCCCACCGCATAGCTTTCAAACAGTTCGCCAATGCGATAGAACAGCATAACTGCCACGGCTTCGGTATATTCGCCCAGCAGCCACGCACCGATGGTAGCAACCGCCATCAGGAAACATTCATCGAACGGCTGACGGTTCCGAACGCCTTTCCAGGCTTTCTTTAATGTGCCCCAGCCGACTACCAGATACGGCACCAGATAGGCCGCTAGCCGCAGCCATCCCGGCAGAGGCAGCAACGTAATCAGAAGGATCAGCCCTGCCGCAATTAAAATTTCCTGCAGGGAACGCTTTTGCTTTTTTGTCATGGGACGCCTCCTTTTGGTTATGGCGCAGTTGGCTTAGATACCGAAGATTTCGCAGTCATCTTCGACCTTTTTGCAGGCTGCCAGAACTTCCTGCATCACAGTGTGGGGCTGGGCACCTTCTGCAAAGGTGACCTGCATTTTCTGGGTCATGTAACTGACGGTTGCTTTTTCTACGCCGGAAACCTTGCCGGCAGCTTCTTCCATCTTTGCTGCACAGTTGGCGCAGTCTACTTCGATCTTATAGGTCTTTTTCATCGTAAAATCTCCTTTGTCAGTTTGTATGGGGAATATTTTCTTCAACGTGTTCCATGCCAAGGGCTAAAATCGAGCGCACATGGTCATCATCTAAGGTGTAAAACACCGATTTGCCTTCGCGTCGCGCACGCACCAGGCGCGCATTCTTTAACACACGCAGCTGATGGCTGACCGCGCTCTGCGTCATGCCCAGCGCCTCGGCAAGCTGCTGTACACACAGCTCGCCATCGGACATCCGATACAAAAGCCGCAGCCGGGTTTCATCACCAAAAATGTGGAATGCATCCGCCAGTGCACGCAGGGTTTCAGCACCGGGCATAGGAGAATTTTTTTCTCTTTGCATTTCGGACATCCTCCTTTTTCATATGAACGTTTGTTCATATGTTCATTATATTCCGGAGATTTTCCCTTGTCAACGAATCCTAAAAATTGCCATCAGGTTGCATTTCTCACCCTTGGAGAAATCGCCTGTCCACTGCGGTTTTGTGTCGCAAAAAGCTTGTTTCTGCGGCTAAAATAGCGTATACTAGAAGAAGTCTTGTGTTGCAGAAACTCTGCTGGGGCCACGCCCCATAACAGGAATAAATGGGAGGGTATGTTCCATGCTGGAATTACAACATGTTGGCTTCGTCGCAGAAGATCAGAAAGAGATTCTGCACGATGTTTCTTTAAAAATTGACGATCGCTTCGTGGCCATCACCGGCCCGAACGGCGGCGGTAAATCTACACTTGCTAAACTGATTATGGGCATCGAAAAGCCCACCTCCGGCCGCATCCTGCTGGACGGCGAGGATATTACTGATCTTTCCATCACCGATCGTGCAAACAAAGGCGTTACCTACGCTTTTCAGCAGCCTGTCCGCTTTAAGGGCCTGCGCGTAAAGGATCTGCTCAAGCTGGCCGGCGGCAAGACCACTACCATGGCCGAAGCCTGCAATATGCTGAGCGAAGTGGGCCTGTGTGCCCGTGACTATATCGACCGTGAGCTGAACGACACCCTGTCCGGCGGCGAGCTGAAGCGTATCGAGATCGCTATGGCACTGGCTCGCGGCACCAAGCTGACCGTGTTCGATGAGCCGGAAGCCGGTATCGACCTGTGGAGCTTCCAGAATCTGATCCGTGTTTTTGAAAAGATGCACGAGCAGACCAAGGGCACGATTTTGATTATCAGCCACCAGGAGCGCATCCTGAACATTGCCGACAAGATCATCTACGTAAAGGCTGGTCAGGTAGACAAGTACGGTCCTCGTGAAGAAATCCTGCCCGGTCTGCTGGGCAATGGCCGCCCCTGCAAGGGCATGGAGCGCAGCATGGACTGCGCAAAGGAGGTGCATTGATATGGTAGATCTGTTCAAGACTGACCTGCTGCATCAGGTCGCCGATCTGGACGCCCTGCCGGTAGGTGCTTACAGCATCCGTGCCAACGGACAAAGCGCCAAGCTGAACTCCACCGCTCACATCCAGATTACTCCCAAAACGGATAAGCCCGGTATCGACATTCATGTGGCACCCGGCACCAAAAATGAGAGCATGCACATTCCGGTCATCATCAGCGAGACCGGCATCAAGGACTGCGTTTACAACGACTTCTTCATCGGTCCTGACTGCGACATCACCATCATCGCTGGCTGCGGCATCCACAACTGCGGCAACCAGGACAGCGCCCATGACGGCATCCACTCTTTCTTCATCGGTGAAAACAGCAAAGTCCGCTATGTGGAAAAGCACTACGGCGAGCGCGACGCCGACGTATCCGGCAAGCAGCTGATGAACCCCACCACCATCATCAATCTGGGCAAGAACGCCTCTATGGATATGGAGACCACCCAGATTTCCGGTATTGATGACACCACCCGCCGTACCTCTGCCGTTTTGGCAGAAGGCGCCAGCCTGGTCGTCCATGAAAAAATCATGACCACCGGCGAGCAGCGTGCGATCACGGATTTCGTAGCCGATTTGAACGGCGCAAACAGCAGCTGCAACATCGTCAGCCGCAGCGTGGCCAAGGACAGCAGCCATCAGGACTTCACCAGCCGCCTGAACGGCAATGCACCCTGTGCAGGCCACACCGAATGTGATGCCATTATCATGGACAAGGCAAGCGTTCTGGCCAGCCCCCAGCTGACCGCTAACAACGTGGATGCAAGCCTGATCCACGAAGCCGCCATCGGTAAGATCGCAGGCGAACAGCTGATTAAGCTGATGAGCCTGGGCCTGACCGAGCAGGAAGCGGAAGAACAGATCGTCAACGGCTTCCTGAAATAAGCGTTTCCCACACAAACAAAAAAATCCGCAGCCCATAACCAAACGGGCTGCGGATTTTTATTTTAGTAAAGCGTCAGCAGATTGGTCTGCACCAGCAGCACAAATACCACGATTTCAGCAATCAGAATCGCCGGTACACCCCAGGCAAACTTCTTTTTTCTGGTCTTGTGGTGGAACACGCCCATGCCCAAAAGGGCTCCCACGCCACCGCCCAGTGCGGCTGCCATCAGCAGGCGGCTCTCCGGGATACGCCATTCATCACGCTTGGCGCGGTGCTTGTCCACACCGTACAGACCAAAGGAATACAGGTTCAGCAGCAGCAGAACCTTCCACAACAAACTCAAGCTCAAATGCATTATGCTCGCTCCTTTTTTCGGAAATAAAAAATAAAGTACCAGGGAATCACCATGGCAAGTCCCCACGCCACATCAATAATCGAGTGCTGTTTTGTGAAAACGGTAGAGGCACAAATCAGCAGCGCCCAGCCCCAGGCCAGCCATTTCAGCCAGGGACGATCCTTCGCCAGCTTGCTGTTGCTGATGCACAAAGCCATGCATCCGCTGGACTGGCAATGAATGGACGGGCACACGTTGGTGGGCGAATCGGCACGCCACAAAAGCGACATCACAAATGTACCCAAATTTTCGCGTCCCAGCGTGGACAGGTCCGGCCGCAGCGCCAATCCATTGGGAAACAGCATATACCAAATCAGGCAAAAGGTCATGCCGGAAAACATACACAAACACAGCCGCCGATAGTTTGTGGTATCGTTCCACCATAACAGTGCCAGCACACCGGCCAGCAATAAAAACCAGCTGCAATACGGCAAAAAGAACCACTCGCAAAATGGGATTACATCGTCCAGCGGAGACCAGATGAGGTACTTGGGCGTAGTAATCAGATGGTCCAGCGTGAAAAACCAGACCAGATACAAAACCCAGTACAGCTGATACCACAGATACGGGCGCAGCTGAAGGGGATGTTTTTTCGTCAGCATAAAATTTTTCCTTTCCCGGCAAAACTGCCTTTCGCCGGGGATCATTCCCGGTGATGCTGAAAGGTATTGTAGCACAGACAGCACCACTTGCACAAGCCGCGCCGGACGTGTACAATAGAGAAACACGCCATACCGCAACACAGAAAGGAACCATTGCTATGCCCAAATCCCCTATCCGTCTGATTGCTTATGATCTGGACGGCACCATGTTAAACAACGACAAAAAAATCTCTGAGGCCAACCTGGCTGCGCTGGCCGAAGCCCGTGCCAAAGGCTGCATTTTGCTGCCTTCAACCGGCCGCCCGCTGTGTATGCTGTACGGTCCCATTATCGAAGTACCGGGTGTGCGCTATGTATTGACCTCCAACGGCGCAGCTATCTGGGATATGGGCAGTGACCCTTATGCAGCGGTGCACAGCTGCCGCGGTGATTTGATGGGTACGCCGGAAGGCGAACTGCCTGCGGATGCACGTTGCCTTGCCCGTTCTCCCCTGTCTGTCAAAACCGCCATTACCGTCATCGACGCACTGCGCCCTTTCCTGCCGGGCGTTTTGAAGGTGTTCGTTTCCGGTAAGATGCTGTATGAGCAGGAATGCTTTCAGTGGGAACAGGAAAACGGCAAAGTGGGCTTCCGCCACGAAGCAGGCCTTGCCGCCATCGTGCCCAGCTTGACCGAAGCGCTCCCTGCATGGGACGGACAAATCGAAAAGGTTTGTATGTTCTTCTCCACGGACGAAAAGCTCCAGCAGGCACGTCAGGTGCTGAACCAGCTTCCGGACATTGAAGTGGTACAGGGTGCGCCGGATAATCTGGAAGTCACCGCCCCCGGCGTAGATAAGGGCCTTGGCCTGGAAAAAGCCTGTGCTGCACTGGGTATCGATCCTGCCTGCGCCCTTGCTATGGGCGACAGCGAAAACGACCTTGCCCTGCTGCGCCGTGCCGGCTTTGCCGGTGTGGTTGCCAATGGTTTCCCCGAAGCAAAAGCGCTGGCCAGCTATATTTCTCAGGCAGATAACGACCACGACGGCGCTGCCGAAATCATTCATCACTATCTCTGAACATAACAAAAACGGCACACAGAATTCGTTCTGTGTGCCGTTTTTTATTGTCTGATTCAGGGACGCAATCAGCCGCCGAAGTGGTTCTTCAGATTTTTGAAGAAGCCTTTGCGCTTTTCGTAGTTGTCGTCCTTCATGGTTTCGTCGAACTTCTCCAGAGCTTCGCGCTGGTGGCGATTCAGCTTCTTGGGAATTTCCACTTCGCACTTGACGTACATATCGCCGCGTCCGCGACCGTTTACATACTGGATGCCCTTGCCGCGCAGGCGGAAGGTCGTTCCGCTCTGGGTGCCTTCGGGAATCGTATATTCCACCTTGCCGTCCACGGTAGGTACTTCTACCTTTGCGCCCAAAACAGCCTGGCTGTAGGTAATGGGCAGGTTGACCCAGATATCGTAGCCTTCGCGCTGGAACAGGGTGTCCGGACGAACCGTAACCATTACGATTACATCGCCGTTGGGGCCGCCATTCTGGCCTGCATCACCCATGCCGCGCAGTGCAATGCTCTGATCATCATCGATACCAGCAGGGATCGTGACCTCCAGACGCTTCTTCACGCCGACCTTGCCGCCGCCGTGGCACTTCTTACAAGGCGTCTTGATAATTTTACCCTTACCGCCACAGCGCGGGCAGGGCTGCTGGCTCTGCATCACGCCAAAGGGGGTACGCTGCTGGCGCACGGTGTAACCGCGGCCGCCGCAGTCCGGGCAGGTTTCGGGCGAAGTGCCCTTTTCTGCGCCGGTACCATTACATTCGGGGCAGGTATCCTGTCGGGTGATTTCCACATTCTTCTTGCAGCCGTGAACAGCCTCCTCGAAGCTCAAAATCACACGCACGCGGATGTCGGAACCCTTGCGGGGTGCGTTGGGGTTGGAGCGTCCGCCGCCACCAAAACCGCCGCCGAAGCCGCCGCCAAAGATATCGCCGAAGATATCGCCCAAGTCCCCAAAGCCGCCAAAGCCGCCGCCACCAAAGCCGCCGCCCTGGCCTGCGCCATAGTTGGGGTCTACACCGGCAAAGCCGAACTGGTCATACCGCTGACGCTTTTCCGGGTCGCTGAGCACCTCATTTGCTTCATTGATCTCCTTGAACTTTTCCTCAGCTTCTTTGTCGCCGGGGTTATAGTCCGGGTGATACTTCAGTGCCAGCTTGCGATATGCCTTTTTGATTTCATCGGCACTAGCGCCCTTCGCAACGCCAAGCACCTCATAGTAATCACGTTTTTCTGCCATACACTCTCACCTTATAACGGGCAAATGCCGCCCCGGTTTCCGGAGCGGCCTTTGCACTATCGGGCAGCCTGCCCCATTAAGGACCGCCGCGCTTTCATTGTTCAGTTATTAGACTTCCTTGAAGTCTGCGTCCACAACGCCGTCGTCAGCAGGGCCATTGTTCTGTGCACCTGCATCGGGGCCGGGCTGCTGTGCGCCGGCTGCCTGCTGTGCAGCAGCTGCTGCCTGGTACATCCGCTCGAACACCTTGCTCAGCTCTTCCTGCTTTGCCTTGATGTCCTCAACGGTGCCGCTCTGAACAGCGGTCTTCAGGTCAGCCAGCTTTGCCTCAGCTTCGCTCTTCACGTCAGCGGGCATCTTGTCGCCGTTCTCCTTCAGCATCTTCTCAGTCTGGAAGACCATCTGGTCTGCGCCGTTGCGCAGGTCGATCTCTTCACGCTTCTTCTTATCGTCAGCAGCATACTGCTCAGCCTCGTGAACAGCCTTGTCGATATCGTCCTTGGACATGTTGGTGGAAGCAGTGATGGTGATGCTCTGCTCCTTGCCGGTGCCCAGATCC
>JAHHRK010000064.1 GCA_020025795.1 Faecalibacterium sp.
TGTGCGGCCTGCGCCGCCGCGGCTACACCGCAAGCTCCATCTTCACCTTCGTGCGTGAGGCTGGCATCTCCAAGGCAGACAGCCTGGTGGATATGCGCCAGCTGGAAGCCTGCATCCGCTCCGAGCTGGATCTGACCGCACAGCGCCGCATTGGCGTTTTGGAGCCGGTGAAGCTGATCATCGACAACTATCCGGAAGGCAAAGAGGAGACCTTTGAGGTCGCCAACAACCCCAACCGTGATGCCAACGACACCACCACCCGCCCCGTTGTGTTTACCAAGGAGCTGTGGATTGAGCAGAGCGACTTTGCTCTGGTGCCGCCTCCCAAGTTCAAGCGCCTGACCCTGGACCGTGAGGTTCGCCTGATGGGTGCTTATATCGTCAAGTGCACCAGCGTGGATCAGGACGAGAACGGGAACGTGATCGCGATCCATGCTACCGCTGATCTGGAAGCCGGCAACGGCAATCCGCTGGACGGCCGCAAGGTTCGCGGCACCATTCACTGGGTCAGCTGCGCACACTGCGTGGACGCTGAAGTCCGCCTGTACGACAACCTGTTCACCGAGCCCAACATGAACGGCATCCCGGACGGCGCAGACTACAAGGACTACCTGAACCCGGATTCCGTCAAGGTTTTGACCGGCTGCAAGCTGGAAGCAAGCCTGGAAGGCGCAAAGGCCGGTGAAAAGTTCCAGTTTGTGCGCAACGGCTTCTTCACGCCGGATTCTAAGTGTGAAGGCGTTTACAACCGCATTGTCACTCTGAAGGACAGCTTCAAGCCCGGAAAGTGATAAAATAAAAAAGTAAAAGGTAAGACAAGGAGTTTTCTCATGCGTAAAACGATGATTCGTAACACTGCTGTCATGGCAGTTCTGGCCGTAGTACTGGGCATTGTTCTGGCCCTGTACCTGCGTTCCACTTTTGCAAGCCCGGTGGCAGGCAATGTGTATGCTTCCACCCAGAAGGGTTTCGGCGGCGACATTGCTTTTGAAGTCAGCATCGACAACGGTAAGGTTACTGCTGTCAGCGCTGATTTCTCTCAGGAGACCGCTGGCCTGGGCCAGGATGCCGGCCCCAAGGTGATCGACGCAATCGTTGCAGCTGGCACCACCGAAGGTGTTGACGCTGTTTCCGGCAGCACCATCACCAGCACCGCTGTTCTGAACGCTGTAAAGGACTGCATGGAGCAGGCAAGCGCAGCAGCTCCCGCTGGCGGCACTACTTACACCTCCACCCAGAAGGGCTTTGCAGAGGACATCACCTTTGAAGTCAGCATCAGCGACGGCAAGGTCACTGCAATCGATGCCGACTTCTCCAAGGAAACCGCTGGCCTGGGCCAGGATGCCGGCCCCAAGATGATCGACGCAATCGTTGCAGCCGGCACCACCGAGGGTGTTGACGCTGTTTCTGGCAGCACCATCACCAGCACCGCTGTTCTGGATGCTGTTAAGGACTGCATGGCACAGGCTGGCCTGTGATTACAGCGGTCTTAGACCAAATGTATAAAGCGGGCAGCTGGAAAGGCTGTCCGCTTTTTTGTTGAAAGGAGCCCCTTTATGTGCAAAAACTCCCCTACGCCGGGGCTTATCCTGGATTATGTTCCCTGCCCAGGCGGTGCACGGCTGGTACGTGTGTTTAGTGGTGACCCATGCCCGGTTCTGCCCGAAACGCTGGATGGCCTGCCGCTGGTAGAGCTGGGCGATTACTGCTTTGCACCAGAGCAGCGCTCCTCCTGCCTGCCGCCGGAAGATACCATTCACCGCTGTATCACCCCCGATGCACCCACCTGTGAAAACCGCATTGGCGGTGGATTTCTGAACACCATCACTTTGCCGGACAGCCTGCGCCAGATTGGCAGCTGTGCCTTTTATAACTGCCGCAGTCTGACCGAAATCCAGCTGGGCAGCGGCATCCAAAATGTAGGAAGCGATGTTTTTCTGAACACCTTTGCCCTCACTCAGTTAACCGTTCGTGCCCGGCCGGATGCGCCCTGTGGTCTGTTTGAAATCTTGAACAATATTCAGACGGATGTGCGGGTGTTGTTCCGCCCGGAAGACACCATTCTTGCGGCGGCAACCTACCCCGAATACTGGATGGATGTGGAAGAATCCCCTGCACATATTTTTCTGCAAACCTACGATGGCCAGGGCTTTCGTTACCGCCAGTGCTTCAAAGACCAGGTTCCGGAATGGGACAGCTACGATGCGATTCTGGCCCAGAGCTGTTCTTCCAATCCGGCACGCATCATAACCCAGTTGGCGCTGGACCGGCTGCGCTGGCCTTTTGCACTTAGCGAGGAAGCACGGAACGCATACTGTGCTTATCTGAAACAGAACCTGACCGTCTGCACGGCAGAACTGCTGAAGCGGCAGGATTCGGCGGCACTCACCGATTTGCTGGCGCTGGACTTGATGGATGAAGCTGCACTGCAAACTGCGTCCGAACAGGCGCGCAAGGCTGAAAATGCGCTTTTTGCCGCGCTTTTATCCGATGCTCTGGCCAAAAAGCAGCCGCAGAAGGCTGCCAAAAAAGAAAACCGTTACGACTTTGATTTTTAATCTTTCCTTTTGAAAGGAGGTGTGACCGTGCCTGAAATCGTTTTTACTTCTCACCGCGAAGAAACGCATGAGCAATGGCAAGCACGCATGGCCAGCGAAGCGCTTTCCATCACGCGCAGCGATTTGTATTTGCAGCTGCGCTTTCTGGACAGCGCCCTGTCCGCTCTGGCGGAAACGCCGGACCCGACTTGCCGACAAATGGCAACCGACGGTATTCACCTGTATTTTGAGCCAAGTCATATTTTGGACTTGTTCCGCCAAAATCCACGCTACCTGTGCCGCCTGATGCTGCACAGCGTCCTGCACTGTGTATTCCGCCATTTATGGCTGTGCCAGGGGCGTGACCCAGAGCTGTGGGGGCTGGCCTGTGACATTGCCGTGGAAAATGTCATCGACAATCTGAACAAACCTGCATTGACGCGTCCGTTGACCTATATCCGCAGCCACGCTTACGCAGACATTACCAAAGAGGAAACCGTTGTGGCTGCGGCACCTGCCTATCGCTGGCTGGTGCGCCAGACCGTCGGTGTACAGCGGCAGCTTTACCGGGAATTTCACACCGACGACCATCGCCTTTGGCCCAAAGACGGCCAGGAAAACTCGGCTGCCTCGATTCAGGCACAAAGCACCTGGCAGAAAATCGGCAAACGAATGCAGACCGAAATGGAAGCACGCAGCAAAGAAGCCGGCAAAGACGGCGACGCACTGCAAAGCCAGCTGCAAACCGCCAACCGTACCCGACGCAGCTATCGGGATTTCCTGCGCAAATTCTGCGTTTTGCGGGAAGAACCGCACATTGACCCAGACAGCTTTGATTTGAACTTTTACACCTATGGCCTTTCGGTGTACGGCAATCTGCCGCTGATTGAACCGCAGGAAACCCGTGAATCCTACAAAGTAGCCGAGCTTGCACTGGTGGTGGATACCAGCTATTCTACCAGCGGCGCACTGGTACAAAACTTTCTGGCAGAAACCTACGCCCTTTTGAAACAGCGGGAAAACTTTTTCCTGCGGATGCATCTGCGGCTGATTCAGGCAGACGACAAAGTCCAAAAGGACGAAAAAATCACCAATGAAGCCGAACTGCGTCAGGCTATGGAACACTTCACGCTGCGCGGCGGCGGCGGTACAGATTTTCGCCCGGCTTTCCGCTATGTGAACCGCCTGTGCGAAGAAAAGCAGTTTCAAAATCTGAAAGGCCTGCTATACTTTACGGACGGCCTGGGCAAATTTCCGGAAAAGCGCCCTGCTTATGACACCGCTTTTCTATTTTTAGGAGACCGGTTCGACGATTCTGCCGTGCCACCCTGGGCCATGAAGCTGGTTTTGGACGAGGACGCATTTTTGCCTGCCCAAAAGCCTGCCGCACCGTTTGATCCTACGCAGGATGACGAGGACTTTGATCCGCTGCGGGATTTGAACAACACCTGATTTTTCACTCAATACGAGGTTAACGATATGAATATCCAACGTGCCAAACAGGAAATCACCAATACCGTCCGCGCCTATCTGACCAAAGACGAACAGGGCGAATACACCATTCCCGCCCTGCGTCAGCGCCCGATCCTGCTGATGGGCCCTCCGGGCATCGGTAAGACTCAGATCATGGAGCAGGTCGCACGCGAATGCGGCGTTGCGCTGGTTTCTTACACCATTACTCATCACACCCGCCAGAGCGCTGTTGGCCTGCCTTTTATCCGTCAGCGCACCTACGGCGGCAAGGATTGCTCTGTTACGGAGTACACCATGAGCGAGATCATCGCCAGCGTATACGAAACCATGGAGCGCACCGGTCTGCACGAAGGCATTTTGTTCATTGACGAAATCAACTGCGTTTCCGAAACGCTGGCCCCCACCATGCTGCAATTCTTGCAGGCAAAGTGCTTCGGTAACCAGAGCGTGCCTTCCGGCTGGGTGATTGCTGCTGCCGGCAACCCGCCCGAATACAACAAGAGCGTGCGCGACTTTGACGTGGTCACGCTGGATCGTGTCAAGCGCATGGACATCGAGCCGGACTATCCTGCCTTTAAGGCTTACGCCCGTGCCGCACGGCTGTATCCTGCTATTTTGTCTTATCTGGAACTGCACCCCGACCACTTCTACCAGATTCAGGCGGATGTGGACGGCACCCAGTTTGTCACCGCCCGTGGCTGGGAAGATTTGTCCGAGCTTTTGTACACCTATCAGAAGCTGGGCATTTCTGCCGACGAGGATGTTGTGCATCAGTACTTGCAGCACAGCCACATTGCCGAAGAATTTTCTGCTTATCTGGATTTGTACCAGAAGTATCAGGACGACTACGGCGTGGAGGAAATCCTGGACGGCAAAGCACCTTCTACGGTATTTGCACGCCTGATGCGCGCACCGTTTGATGAACGTCTGGCACTGGTCAGCCTGCTTTTGTCCGGTCTGACCAGCAAGTTCCAGAAGAGTGCTGCTGCCGGTGCGGTGGCTGACGCAGCCTTTGACTTTATCAAGGCATATCACGCTCGTCTGGAAAGCACGCCTGCCACTTTGGAGCTGGCAGACGCAGAAAATCAGAACGCAGGGATTCCGGTACAGCTGCTGCGGGAAATGGCTGACGAACAGAAGGCGGATTACGAGCTGAAGCTCTCTGCTGGCCTGTTGAGCAAGGACGCTGCTGCCACCAGCCGCCGCCTGACCGAAATCTTGGCCGACTGGGTGCGTATTCTGGAAGAAGTCAATCCCGCCAACGGTGAGGCCGCACTCCCCCTGCTGAAAGCCGCATTCCGTCCGCTGGCCGATGCACGCACCCACAGCGAAGATCTGGCAGGCGCTGCGCTGGAATATGCTTTTGACTTTATGGAGCAGGCCTTCGGCACCGGGCAGGAAATGGTCGTGTTTGTCACCGAGCTGACCCTTTCTCCGCTGGCACAGCAGTATATCAATGAAAACGGCTGCGACCGCTACTTTAACTATAATCGCACCCTGCTGCTGGACAGCCGCCGGGCTGCACTGCAATCTGAGTTGGTAGCCGACGAGCTGCGCAACCAGTAAAAATTCAAATAAAAAGAAAAAGGCACCGGAGTGGAAACCACTCTGGTGCCTTTCTTATTTTTCGGATACCGGATTATTTTGCCACACTGGTACGCACCAAAGCACGCTTCAGACGAGCCTGTGCCAGTTCCAGCTCACGATCGTCCAGTGCCTTCTGGTTTGCCAGCAGCTTTTCTGCACGCGCCTTGGAAGCCTCAGCACGCGCCTTATCGATTTCGTCGGCCCACTCCCAGGTGGTAGCCATCAGACGAACCTCACCGCCCAGCACGCTCAGCATACCGCCCATGCAAGCTGCATAGCGGGTATTGCCGTCGGTAATCACATGAGCCTGGCCCATGCCGATTGCCGTGCAGTAATCGCAGTGATGCGCCATAATGGCCACGTCGCCTTCAATGGTGCGGCAGCAAAGCCGCTCAGCTTCGCCCTGATAGATCAGGCCGTCCGGCGTCACGATTTCCAGCGGGAAGCGTTCCATTGCTTACTCCTTTGCTTTCATTGCCTCTGCCTTGGCAAACACCTCGTCGATGGTGCCAACCAGCAGGAAGCAGCTTTCGGGTACATTGTCGCACTCGCCGTCCAGAATCATCTTAAAGCCGCGAATGGTCTCCTTCAGCGGCACATAGCTGCCGGGGATACCAGTAAACTGCTCTGCCACGTGGAAGCTCTGAGACAGGAAACGCTGCACCTTACGGGCGCGGTTAACCGTCATCTTATCTTCTTCGCTCAGCTCGTCCATACCCATGATGGCGATGATATCCTGCAGTTCCTTATAGCGCTGCAGCACGCGCTGAACGGCACGAGCAACCTCGTAGTGCTCCTGGCCAACCACTTCGGGGGTCAGGATACGGCTGCTGGATTCCAGCGGGTCAACAGCCGGGTAAATGCCCTGAGAAGCAATCTCACGGCTCAGAACCGTCTGTGCATCCAGGTGGGTAAAGGTTGTAGCAGGTGCCGGGTCGGTCAAGTCGTCAGCAGGCACGTAAACGGCCTGAACAGACGTGATAGAGCCCTTGCGGGTAGAAGTAATACGCTCCTGCAATGCGCCCATTTCGGTAGCCAGCGTGGGCTGGTAACCAACGGCGGAAGGCATACGGCCCAGCAGTGCGGAAACCTCAGAGCCAGCCTGCGTAAAGCGGAAGATGTTGTCGATGAACAGCAGCACGTCCTGGTTCTTCACATCACGGAAGTACTCTGCCATAGTCAGGCCGGACAGTGCTACACGCATACGTGCTCCGGGAGGCTCGTTCATCTGACCGAATACCAAGGCGGTCTTGTTGATAACGCCGCTCTCGGTCATTTCGCCGTACAGGTCGTTGCCCTCACGGGTACGCTCACCAACACCGGTAAATACGGAATAGCCGTTGTGTTCGGTAGCGATGTTATAAATCAGCTCCTGAATCAGAACGGTCTTACCGACACCTGCACCGCCGAACAGACCAATCTTGCCACCCTTGGCATACGGGCACATCAGGTCAACGACTTTGATGCCGGTTTCCAGGATTTCAGTGGTGGACTGCTGCTCGTCATAGGCGGGGGCTGCACGGTGAATCGACCAGTGCTCAGCGCCTTCGGGGGCAGGTTTATTATCAACGGGTTCACCCAGCAGATTGAACACACGGCCCAGGCAGCAATCGCCGACGGGCACCTGAATGGACGTGCCGGTATCCACAGCATCTGCACCGCGGACCAGGCCGTCGGTGCTGCTCATGGCAATGCAGCGTGCCACGTTGTCGCCGATATGCTGGGCGACCTCGACAATCAGCTTTTCGCCGTTATTGTCGATTTCCAGTGCGTTCAGCAGATCCGGCAGCTGGCCGTCTGCAAACTGGATGTCCAGAACCGGGCCCATGACCTGAATCACATGGCCCACATTTCCCTTGGACATGGACTACACTCCTTTTTTGTTTTTGTGTTACTGCTCGGCGCCTGCCACAATCTCAGAAATTTCCTGAGTAATGGCAGCCTGACGAGCACGGTTATAATACAGGTTCAGATTATCGATCATCTGGGTAGCGTTCTTGGTTGCGGAATCCATCGCCGTACGGCGTGCTGCCAGCTCGCTGGCAACCGATTCGCACAATGCGCCATAGATGATGCCCGACAGATACTCGGGAATAATCTGGTTGAAAACGGTTTCACTGTCCGGCTCATACAGGATCAGGGAATGGTTGCTTGGGGCAACCGCATCCCGGCCCAGCTCATCACGGGCAGCAAAGGGCAGCAGCTTGAGCACTGCTGCATTCTGGCTCAGCATCGAAACGAAGTTGGTATATACCACATAGATCTCGTCGAATGTGCCGGCGAGATACTGTTCGCTCAAAATGCGCGCCATTTCAAAACAATCGCTTACGGAAATATCGGCAGCTTCGCCGAATGCCGTACTAATCACCGAAACGCCTTTATGCTGGTACAGCTCCAGTGCCTTTTTGCCTACCGGCAGAACACAGTAGTTTTTACCCTCTGTGTGTGCCTGCACCATTTTGAACACGTTGGAGTTATAGCCGCCTGCCAGACCACGATCACCTGCGATGACAACATAACAGGTGTTCTTGACCTCGCGCTGCTTCATATACGGGCTGGAAAAATCCCGGTTGGAAGCGGCAATATCGGTCAGGGTCTGATGCAGCGCCGTAAAATACGGGCGGCTGTTTTCCATGCGCTGTTTGGCGCGGCGCATCTTGGAGGAAGCCACCAGCTCCATGGCTTTGGTGATCTGCATGGTGCTTTGGACACTCTTGATCCGCAGCTTGATATCCTTCATGGACCCTGCAGCCATGCTCGTTCCTCCTTAGTGCGTCTTGCAGAAGTTCTGTGTGTACTCTGCCAGCGCGGCTTTCAGTTTTTCTTCGGTCTCAGCTTCCAGCTTGCCGGTCTCGCGGATGATCTGCATGACCTCTGCCAGTGCAGCATTGTTGTCTGCTGCCTCGTACAGGCCCTGCTCATACTCATGGATATTGGAGACCTTGACGTCCTTCAGATAGCCGTTGATGGTAGCATACAGGATTGCGACCTGCTTTTCCACGGGGACAGGCTCGCTGCGGTTCTGCTTCAGCACCTCAACGATGCGCTCGCCCTGTGCCAGACGTGCCTTGGTATCTGCGTCCAGGTCAGAGCCGAACTGGGCAAAGCCCTGCAGCTCGCGATACTGGGAGTAGATCAGCTTCAAGGTACCGGAAACCTTCTTCATAGCTTTGATCTGTGCGTTGCCGCCAACACGGGAAACAGAAATACCCGGGTTAACAGCCGGCATGATGCCGCTGTGGAACAGCTCGGTTTCCAGGAAGATCTGGCCGTCGGTAATGGAAATCACGTTGGTGGGGATATACGCAGAAACGTCGCCCGCCTGTGTTTCAATGATGGGCAGAGCCGTCAGGCTGCCGCCGCCCAGCTCGTCGCTCAGCTTTG
>JAHHRK010000065.1 GCA_020025795.1 Faecalibacterium sp.
AGTATATTGAAATCACTGCTGAACTGAAATCCAACGAGGAGGTGCAAACACAATGGCAGTACCTAAGAGACATCATTCCAAGGCTCGTCGCGACAAGCGTCGCAGCAACGTGTGGAAGCTGGAGGCGCCCGCGCTGGTAAAGTGCAGCAACTGCGGCGCATTTAAGCTGCCCCACCAGGCATGTGGCAACTGCGGTTTCTACAAGGGCGAGGAAGTCATCAAGAAGGCCTGATTCTTCTAAATCGATGAATGACAAAAGGGGAGGGCAGAGATTGCCTTCCCCTTCTTGTTGTCTTAGCACACTTTTCAGAACAATAAGAAGAAGGGAGCGTTTATGGCAGTACGCATCTTTTCCGTCGATGAAGACAGTATTGCGTCTCGCCTGGGCTTTGCGCCCGGCGACGAGCTGATCCAGGTAGATGATGAACCGATCAACGATGTGCTGGACTATCAATTTTATACCGACAGCGACAGCTTTCACCTGAAAGCACGCATCGCCGGTGTAGAAAAGATTTTACAGGTGGATAAGGATACCTACGAGCCGTTTGGCTGCAATTTTGAAACCTATCTGGGCGATAAAAAGCACTCCTGCTCCAACCACTGTATGTTCTGTTTTATCGACCAGCTGCCGAAGGGTATGCGCGAAAGCCTGTATTTTAAAGACGACGACGAGCGTCTGGGCTTTTTGTTCGGCAACTATATTACCATGACCAACATGGGCGAGCATGAAATCGACCGCATCATTAAGATGCACATTTCGCCTGTGAACGTCTCGGTGCATACCACTGACCCCCAGCTGCGCATTCGGATGCTGGCCAACAAGCAGGCAGGCGAGGTGCTGCGCTATCTGAAAAAGATGGCAGATGCAGGCATCGAGCTGAACTGTCAGCTGGTCATGTGCCCGGGCATAAACGATGGCGAACATCTGCGCAGCACACTGACCGACCTGCTGAACTTAGGCCCGTCGGTGCAGAGCATTGCGGCTGTGCCCTTTGGCATGACCCGCTACCGCGATAAACTGTTCCACCTGGAGCCGTACACCCAGCAGGGCGCAGCCGAAACGCTGGCCATTCTGGAAGAATTCGGCGATTTGAGCAAGGAGAAGTACGGCCGCCGTGTGGTATTCCCCAGCGACGAGTTCTTCTTGCAGGCAGGCAAGGAAATTCCGGAAGCAGAGTACTACGAGGACTTTGCCCAGCTGGAAAACGGCGTGGGTATGTGGCGCTTGTTCCGGGAAGAATTTCTGGCAGAGCTGCGCCGCCCGCACCGCCTGTTTGGCGAAAAGAGCGTGGACATCGTAACCGGCACGCTGGCAGCGCCGCTGATTACGGATATGACACAGGAGCTGGAACGCCAGTATCCGATGGTTCATGTAAACGTACACGCCATCCGGAACGATTTCTTCGGCGGAAACGTGGACGTTGCCGGTCTGGTGACCGGAACCGATATTGTAGCCCAGTGCAAAGGCAAAACCACCGGCACGACGCTGTGCATCCCGGAAGTGATGCTGCGCGCCGAAAAGGATTTGTTTTTGGACGGCATGACCCCGGCACAGGTTGCCGGCGAGCTGGGTGTGAAATTTGAAATTGTACCTGCCGGCGGCGGCGACCTTGCGAAAGCACTGCTTCGCACAGGTTTGCGCCTGAACCGGCATCGAGCATAAAAAGGAGGGAATGTACTATGGCAAAACCGATCGTAGCAGTTGTCGGCCGCCCCAACGTGGGTAAGTCCACACTGTTCAACAAGCTGTGCGGTCAGCGCCTGGCAATCGTGGAAGATACCCCCGGTGTCACCCGTGACCGTATCTTCGGTGACTGCGAATGGTGCGGCAAGCAGATGCTGCTGGTGGATACCGGCGGTATTGAGCCCACGGCAACCGAGGGCATTTTGGCCCATATGCGCCAGCAGGCAGAAATCGCCATCGATACGGCAGACTGCATCATCATGGTGGTGGACGTGATCACCGGCATGACCGCAGCCGACGAGGACGTGGCACACATGCTGCGCCGCTCCCGCAAGCCCATCATTCTGGCTGTCAACAAGTGCGACAAGATTGGCCAGATCCCGGCAGAGCTGTACGAGTTCTACAACCTGGGCTTTGACGAAGTCATGCCCATTTCTTCTGTCCACGGCCACGGCACCGGCGACCTGTTGGACGCTGTGTGCGAGCACCTGACCTTCAGCGAGGAAGAAGTGGACGATGAGCGTATCCCGGTTGCCATCATCGGCCGCCCCAACGTAGGTAAGTCCAGCCTGACCAACTATATTCTGGGCGAAAACCGCATGATCGTTGCCAACGAGGCAGGCACCACCCGCGATTCCATCGACACGCTGGTGGACAACCAGTTTGGTAAGTTCATCTTTACCGATACCGCAGGCCTGCGTAAGCGCGGCAACGTGGATAAGGGTCTGGAGCGCTACATGGTCGTGCGCAGCCTGGCTGCTGTCGAGCGCAGCCGTGTGGCACTGATTATGGTGGACGCTACCATTGGCTTTACCGAGCAGGATTCCAAGGTGGCTGGCTACGCCCATGAACAGGGCAAGGCCTGCATCATTGTCGTCAACAAGTGGGACGCTGTCGAAGGCAAGGACACCCACACCATGGACAAGCAGCGCAAGGACTATCAGGAAGACTTTGCGTTCATGTCCTATGCACCGGTTATTTTCGTTTCCGCAAAGACCGGCTACAACGTGAACCGCCTGATGCAGCTGATCCGCGAAGTGGACGAGCAGAACAACATGCGCGTTACCACCGGTGTGCTGAACGAAATGCTGGCACGCGCTACCGCTCGTATGCAGCCGCCCAGCGATAAGGGCAAGCGCCTGAAGATCTACTATCTGACCCAGGCTTCTACCCGCCCGCCCACGTTTGTGGCATTCGTGAACAAGGCTAGCCTGTTCCACTTCAGCTACCAGCGCTATATCATCAACAACATTCGCGAAAGCTTTGGACTGGACCACACGCCTATCCGCCTGATCGTGCGCGAGCGCGGCGGCGAGGCGCGCGTAAAGGATGTCTAATCCATTTGACGCGTACCCGAACCTGTGGAGGGTCCATTTATGAAAGAAATTTTGTGGTTTGTCCTGACGGCTCTGCTGAGCTACCTGCTGGGCAGCATCAATACCGGCATCATCGTCAGCAAGGTGCTGATGCACGGCGATGTACGCAAGCACGGCAGCGGCAGCGCAGGCATGACCAATATGCTGCGCACCTATGGCAAGAAGGCCGCTATCCTCACGGCGCTGGGCGACGTGCTGAAAGGCGTTCTGGCCGTTTTGCTGGGCGAGTGGCTGTTTGCCAATACGCTGGCAATGCCTGCCCAGTGGGGCGGCTATCTGGCCTATATCTTTGCCATCATCGGCCACTGGAAGCCGGTGTTCTTCGGCTTTAAGGGCGGCAAATGCATCCTGGTCAGCGCCGGCGGTTTGCTGGCCATGCATCCGGTGATGGTGCTGTTTCTGGTCAGCGTGTTTTTGCTGTTCTTTCTGCCTACGCGCATGGTTTCGGCAGGCAGCGTGGCAATGGCTGTGAGCTTTCCCATTATTGCCGGGCTGTACGGCCATTTTGCACTGAAGATGCCGACAAGCGAACTGCGGCTGTTTGTGGCGGTGACAATGTTTGTGGGTGCGCTGGTATTGTACCTGCACCGCGCCAACATCAAGCGCATTTTGAACGGCACCGAGTACCGCTTTGACGGAAAAAACAAAAAAGATACCGAGAAAAAGTAAGAAATTGGCGCAGCTTCTTGCAATCCGCCAATTTGTGTGATACTATAATCAAGTATATTCAAGGTATAATTCTGCCTTAAGGAGCGTTGTCACTATGGAAATGTACGAAATCATTATGGGTGTTATTCTGTTGGTCGCATCCGTCGGTCTGGTTGTTCTGACGCTGTGCCAGCACAGCCGCGGCCAGGGCCTGGCAGGCGCAATCAACGGCAGCACCAATGGCATGAATGCGGGTGCTTCTTCTCACACAGATCAGATGCTGAGCCGTTTGACCATGATTGCTGGTATCGTTCTGTTCGTGATCGCAATTGCAGCTTGTGCAATTTTCAGCCGCATCGGCTAAGAAAAAGAAAGACGAGCTCCGCCGTCGTGCGGGGCTTGTTTTTTTGTCTGGACATACTAACGATAGTAATAAAAATATGCTGCCCGTTTTTGGCGCAGCGCCATGCAGGCTCCGTTGGAGAGCAGGCATGCGGAATGAGAGGAACAGAGATATGACGATTCGAGAACAAGTTGAACATGAAATTACCTTTAAGCCCAGCACCGTGCGCGATTTGAAGCAGCGTCTGGCTCGCGATAAGGTCGGCGAACGCAAGGTGATGGACGCACTGGACGAGCTGGTGCGCAGCGGCGTTGTCTGCCAGCGCGAAGGCGTGTTCTTTACCGTGCGCAGCGGCCGTGCCGATAAAATGATCCCTTGTGTGCTGGTCAAGCTGGGCAAGAACTTCGGCTTTGTCAAGCGCGAAGATGAAGAAGGCGATATTTTTATTCCCGGCCGCTTTTTGATGGGCGCTATGCCCGGCGACCGTGTTCTGGTGGAAAAGTTTGCTCGCCCCCGTGTGGAAGGCAGCGACGAAGGCCAGGTGATTGCGGTTGTGGAAAAGCACGATCGCTTTGTAGGCGCTGTGCGCCGCATTGAAGGCCGTTTGATGTTCGTGCCGGATGTTTGCCCTAACATGACCATGAACATCATTAAGGGCAGCGAAGGCGGCGCTAAGGACGGCGACAAGGTTGCGGTGGACATCATCCAGCGCGGTATGCGCCACGACGGCCACCGGGTGAGCGTGGTGATGCGTTTCGGCAGCGCCGAAGAAGCCAAGCAGTGCGCACGTGCCATGCTGTACGCACAGGACATTCACCGTACCTTCCCCAAGGAAGTGCAGGCTGCTGCGGCACAGTATGAAAACGCCACCGTGCCCGAAGCAGACAAGGCAGGCCGCCTGGACCTGCGTGATCTGCCCATCTTTACCATCGACAGCGCCGAAACCAAGGACATCGACGACGCTGTGAGCGTGGAAAAGACCGCCGACGGCTTCGAGCTGGGCGTGCATATCGCCGACGTAAGCAACTACGTCAAGCCGGGCAGCGTGCTGGATGAAGAAGCCTTCAAGCGCGGCACCAGCGTCTACTATGCGGACCAGGTTGTGCCTATGCTGCCCAAGGAGCTGTCCAACGGCGTGTGCAGCCTGAACGAGCAGGAAGAGCGCCTGGCATTCTCCTGCCTGATGCGTCTGGACGAAGGCGGCAACCTGACCGGCTATCGCTTTGCCAAGAGCCTGATTCGCAGCCGTGTCAAGGGCGTTTACAGCGAGCTGAACCAGATTTTTGCCGGTGAAACCACCCCCGAACTGGACGCAAAGTACGCCGAAGTTTCGGCACAGTTCCCGGCAATGCAGCAGCTGTACCGCCTGCGCAAGAAGCTGCGCAGCGAGCGTGGCTGCATGGACATCGAAAGCGGCGAGTGCAAGCTGATCCTGGACGTGAACGGCCACTGTGTGGACCTGAAAAAGCGCGTGCAGGGCGAAGCCGAAGCTATGATCGAGGAGTTTATGCTGCTGGCAAACCAGAGCGCAGCACACTTTGCCCGCGTGAAGGAAGCTCCGTTCGTGTACCGCGTGCACGAAGAACCCAACGGCGAAAAGCTGGAGCGCCTGCACAACCTGTTGCAGAGCTGCGGTATCAACGATAAGTTTGCCGGCGAAGTGCCCACCCAGAAGGAGCTTTCCGCTATTCTGGACAGCGTGCGCGATACCCCGTATGAGAAAATCATCCACACCGGTATGCTGCGCTGCATGGCAAAGGCTCGCTACGAAGAAAAGGCAAAGGGTCACTTTGGTCTGGTGCTGAGCGACTACGCCCACTTTACCAGCCCCATCCGCCGCTATTCGGACCTGGCCATCCACCGCGTGCTGACCGACATCCTGCAAAAGACTGACAAGGCCACCTTGCAGCAGCGCTACGGCAAGTTCGTGGAGGACGCCAGCAAGCAGGCAAGCAACCGAGAAGTCATCGCTATGCAGATCGAGCGCTCCGCAGACGACTGCTACAAGGCCGAATATGCCCAGCAGCATCTGGGCGAAAGCTATCTGGGCGTGATTTCCGGCGTGACCCAGCGCGGCATTTTTGTCGAGCTGGAAAACTCGCTGGAAGGCTTTGTGCCTGCGGCAAGCCTGACCCCCAGCGGAACCCAGCTGACCGAAGGCGTCCGCCTGTACGATCCGCTGTCCGGCAAGAGCTGGAGTCTGGGCGACGAAATCATGGTCACCGTGGTAGGCGCCAACGTAAGCATGGGCCGCGTGGACTTTGAACCTGCAAAGTCCAACGACGAAGCAAAGAACCACTAAACAGTACAAAAAGGCACGGTATGCGTTACCGTGCCTTTTATTTTGTAAAACCGGGCGGAAAAGTTTTCTGGAATGAAAAGCCCAATCGAGGAATTTTTTCCCTATACGCTCCTATACTGTTATTAAAAGAAAAGGAGTGTGAGTCGATTGGCCTTGTTTACAGAACAAAAAGGAATCCTGTCGCCCAAGGTGGAATATGATGCAGAGATGAACCGGTATCACCCCGGCCTGGAGGACGAAATCAAAGAGGTGCTGGCAGATTTGCGCCATAACGAAATGATGTTCAATCTGGAAACCGAGCCGGATCTGGTGGAGCAGCGCATCTATGAGCGGCAGGCGCTGCAGTGTCGGTATCGGTATTTGATCGGCGAAGCACGGCGCCTGGGCCTGCATACGATTTTGACCGAGCATGCTTGACCATTTTTTGAATTGGATGGCCTCGGCGGCAGGTGCGGTTGCGCTTTTGGGGCTGCTGCAAATCGCTTCGCCGTATCTGGGCTTTGCCATTCGGCCCGGCGTGCCGGGGCTTTTGGTTGCTGCCGTGCTGGGCGTGCCGGGGATTTTGCTGCTGCTGGTATTACATCTGGTGTTTTTTCTGCTGTAAGTGCGCACGCACCACAGAAAGCTGCATCATACAAAACAGGATTTCGGCTTTTATAAAACAAAAACAGCAGGCATGGGGCTTTGGCCTTGTGGCTGCTGTTTTTGCTGTTTCGTTTTATGGCGGGATATGATATACTCAGCCTAGAAAAGCAAAAGCGGAAGGAGCGTGTACAAAATGAAAAAACGTTTTATGCTGGTAAGTATTCTGGCTGCGCTGCTTGTTTTTTCCGGATGTAGCGACAGGAAAGGCGAAGAGAAAAAGCCGGAACTCCCGGTGGACTCCTCTGTGTCACAGGAAACCGACCTTGCACCCGATGCGAAGGAAGATAGCATCACGGTACAACAAGATGGGCAGCAGGTAACCTTGGCGATGCACTTTGCAGACAGCCCTTCCGCAGAAGCGGCGTTCCAGCTGCCGGAAGGACTTTCCCTGACGCGTGCCGATCAGGAAAGCTCCGATCGGGAGGGTTCCGGTCAGGAAGAAGCGGATCTGTTTGTGCGAAAAGCGGACGGGACTGTGGTTGGCAGAATGTTCGTAATGGATCTGGCAGCCGGTGAGGAGGACTTGCAAACGGTTGTTCCTTCGGAAAACAAGCTGCCGATGCAGGTTTTTGCCGGAATTGCGCTGTCGAACCATGTGATGTACGATAACTACACCGTACAGAATTCCGGCAAAACCAGTGCCGCAGCAACGGCTGTGTATTCCTGGCAGGATTTGAGCTTGCTGGGGGAAGACTATGATGCCGCAGCGGAAGTTCCTTTTACGGAAGAAAACAGTGTGCTCTTCTACGATTACGCAAAACTGCCGGTCTTTCTGCAAATGAACTTTGCGCAGGAAGCCGTTTCGCAGGAGCAGTGCGCAGAAATTGCGAAAAGCATTCAACTTCAATAAAATCCGCATGGGCGGACCAGAAAAAAACGGAGGAAGAGGATACCAATGAACCAATATAAAACAATGCTGCCCTATTTGGGCGTAAATGCGCTTGCCTTTTATCTGCTGCCGCTAGTGGTGCAGGACACCGGCTCCGCCATGGCCGTTATGCTGGTGATGCTCCCGGCGGTGTGCCTGATTACCGCCGTAATCTTTGGCGTCAGGCAGTCGTTTCACTGGCTGTACGCATTGGCGGTGGCGCTGTTGTTTGTGCCGACCATCTTTTTGTTTTACAATGAAAGCGCAGCAGTATATACCCTTGCTTATGGGGTGATTGCCCTTGCAGGAAACGGCATCGGCGCAGTTTTTCACCACGGCAAAAAGCACGATGACTGCGTATAACTGAAATTTCAGAAGGGAGCAGATCGTATGAATGCAGACTATGAATTCTTGACCGAAAAGCAGGCCATGTGGGCAGAAACACTGATGCAGGTCCTGAAAGAAAACGGAATCGACTGTACGGCTTTGCCGGTGCACGGCGCAGGTGTGACCATGAAAACCGGTATGCAGGAGTGGCTGAAAATCTATGTTCCCGGCGAAGATAAGCCCAAGGCAGAAGCGTTGATGCAGCAGCTCTTTTCGGAAGAAAACGCCTGACTGTGAAAATAAAACAGGGGCGTATCCCATTGCAGCATCAGATAAAGCAGTAATTTAGAAAACTAAAAAAACGGCGTGTATCAAATTCGATACACGCCGTTTTGATTTGCATCGCGGCCCGATAAATTCCAAGTTTTCATTGCTTCCAATGTCTCCGTAAGACGGTAAGTTCCAATCACTATAATCCCTCATTTTGATTCTATAATTGAATCAAATGTGAACTTATTTGTGGTTTAATTGATACACCATTCCATTTGTAGTCATATAACTCAATATCATCAGGAGTAACTGATAAGTACTCTCCCTCCATCCCACAAATTCTCATCTCGCTATCATCGATTTCTATGTACGCACTCATCGCCTGTTTATATTGAAGCATGCCATGTA
>JAHHRK010000066.1 GCA_020025795.1 Faecalibacterium sp.
CACGCTCATGCAGCACATCTTCCAGATGCAGCAGCTTTTCGCGCTCGCCTTCCACAAGCTTTGCCACAGGAATGCCGGTCCAGCGTGCCACGATACGAGCGATTTCTTCGTCCGTAACAGTATCGCGCAGCAGGGTGTTGCTGTCTTTCCGCTGTGCAGCAGCGGCTTCTTCGGCTTCCAGCTGACGCTGCAGCTCTGGCAGACGACCATATTTCAGTTCAGCGGCCTTGTTCAAATCGTATTCGCGCTGCGCCTTTTCAATGTCAGCGTTGACCTGCTCGATTTGCTCACGCAGGGACTGGACCTTGTTGATGTCCTGCTTTTCGTTTTCCCAGCGTGCCTTCATGGCCTTGAACTTGTCCTGCGCTTCTGCCAGCTCTTTTTCCAGCTCAGCCAGACGGCTCTGGCTCAAAGCATCGGTCTCCTTTTTCAGGCTGACCTGCTCAATTTGCAGCTGCGTGATCTTACGCGCCAGGTCATCCATTTCGCTGGGCATGGAGTCCATTTCGGTCTTAATCATTGCGCAGGCTTCGTCCACCAGGTCGATGGCCTTATCCGGCAGGAAACGGTCCGAAATATAGCGGTTAGACAGCGTAGCAGCAGCAATCAGAGCCGCATCATGAATCTTTACGCCATGGAACACTTCGTAGCGCTCTTTCAAACCACGCAGAATGGAAATGGTATCTTCCACCGTGGGCTCGTCCACAGTAACCGGCTGGAAACGACGCTCCAAAGCCGGGTCTTTTTCAATATACTGGCGGTACTCGTCCAGCGTGGTGGCACCGATGCAGTGCAGCTCGCCACGGGCCAGCATAGGTTTCAAAATGTTGCCGGCATCCATTGCGCCGTCGGTCTTGCCGGCACCCACAATGGTGTGCAGCTCATCGATGAACAGCAGCGTGCGGCCTTCGCTCTTTTTCACTTCGGTCAGAACGCTCTTCAAGCGCTCTTCAAATTCGCCGCGGTATTTTGCGCCTGCCACCAGTGCGCCCATGTCCAGGCTGAACACGGTGCGGTCTTTCAGGTTTTCGGGTACGTCGCCGCGCACGATACGCTGTGCCAGACCTTCTGCAATAGCGGTTTTACCAACGCCAGGTTCACCGATCAGGCAGGGATTGTTTTTGGTTTTACGGCTCAGGATGCGAATTACGTTTCGGATTTCCTGGTCACGACCAATCACGGGGTCCAGCTTTTGCTTGCGTGCCAGGTCGGTCAAATCCTGGCCGTACTTTTTCAGTGCATCGTAAGTGCTTTCCGGGTCGTCGCTGGTCACGCGCTGATTGCCGCGCACATTGGTCAGCTGGCTGAGGAAAGCATCCTTCGTGATGCCGAAGGTGTTGAACAGCTGCTTTACGGTTGCGTCGGCTTCTTCCAACAGACCCAGCATTACGTGCTCAACACTGACATATTCATCCTGCATATTCTGTGCTGCGGTTTCAGCAGCCAGCATGGCCTTGTCGGCAGCAGGAGAAATGTAAATCTTGTCCGGGTCACGGCCGGAACCGGATACCTGGGGCAGTGCGCCTAGTTTGTCATTGCAGGCGCTGACAAATGCAGCAGGGTCGGTGCCCATGTGCTGCAGCAGCTGCGGGATCAGGCCATCATCCTGCGAAACCAGTGCGGAAAGGATATGCGTCTGTTCCAGCACCTGGTTCTGATAGGTTACGGCCAGCTTTTGGGCGGCCTGCAGAGCTTCCAGAGTTTTGCGGGTGTAACGATTTGCGTTCATATATTGCGGCCTCCTTTATGTCAATGAATGAAAAGCAAAGATTCGTTGCAAGTGCCAAAGCATTTCGTGCCAAAAATGCAGAAGCTGCAAATCGAGGAAAATCACCAGGAAATCGCTTCTTTCAGCGGCTTTCTACGACTGTGTTAGCACTCTAACGCTTTGACTGCTAATATCTTACATCCACTGCAAAAGAAAGTCAATAGGCTGGAAAAAAGTTCACAGAAAGGTAAAAAACCGGAAAACAAAACGCATCAACGCAAAAAAATCCCCCGGCACACAAGGCACCGGGGGATTTTGAAATTCATTTAAGATTCAGAAACTTTCAGGCCGTTGGTCAGCATTTTGATGACCTGGCGGTTCAGTGCGTACTGATTGACGTAAGGCTGGCCATAGCTTTCCACGTACTCGTTGTACTCGGCAGCAGCTGCGGGATCCAACTGCTGCTCGGAGTCTTCAGCCAGAGCCTGGAACACCAGCTGGGTGTTAGCAGCGTGAACAATGTTCTGTTCATTGTAAGCCAGCAGCTCGTCGATGGAAGCAAAGCCACGGTCCTGAACGAACTGTTCCAGGGGAACGTTTTCCATCTCTGCGTACTGATTGATCGAGGACAGATAGCGGCAGACCATGTAGTCCAGAACGGGTTCGGGTACGGTGTCACCAAAGGTGGAACCCTTGACGACGGACTCGACAACGTAGCCTTCCTTCAGGGAGTCCTGCAGGGTGCTGGTAACGTAGTTCTTCAGCTGTTCCACAGTGGAAACATCGTAAGTGGAGTCCTTCAGGTTTTCCTTGACCCACTCATCGGTCAGCTCCCAGCCGTAGGAAATGTGGTTCACAGTGATGGAGAACACAGCCTCGGCACCGGCCAGCTTGATGGGGTTGCCTGCACCGTCGGTGGAATCCCGGTAGTCTTCCGGGAAGGTGACGGTGATGTCGAAGTGCTCGCCAACCTTGTGGCCCACGATGCCTTCCTCAAAACCGGGAATGAAGGTGCCGCTGCCCAGAACGATGTTGCTGCCCATGCCGTTGGTGTTGCCACCGACAAATTCAACGCCGTCCACGCTGCCCACATAGTCCACGTTGACCGTGTCGCCGTTGGCAGCCGGTGCATACTGGCCCACGAGAGAGTCCAGACCCCACTGAATCTGTTCATCGGTAGGAGCAATGTCTGCCTTGGTGGCGGTCATTTCCTTGTAGTTTTCCGGCAGGGTGACATAATCCAAAGCACGTACGCCGGTGAACATACCGTTTTCGTCGATGCCCTGGCTGTCGCTGTAATCTTGGTAGTCATACTGGGATGCTTCTTTGAACGTGTCAGAAGTCATAACGTCTTCCGGAGAAGGGGAAGGTGTGGCTTCTGCTTCAGAAGAAGTGGAAGTGGCTGCGCCGCAAGCGGTGCACAGCAGCATCAGGCTCATAGCTGCACAAATCAGTTTCAGTTTCAAGGGGAGGACCTCCTGTTTTTATAATAAGTGGTTGGCCGTCGGGGAGAAAGGCCAAACTAAATTACATTATACGCCGACAGACTGTAAAAAGAAAGACAAAGTCGGCAAAAGATACAGAAGTTTCACGGGAAAATGCAGGAGAATTTGCATATACACTCCTTTTGATGCTACAAGTGGTTGGCAAAACCGCCATTGTCGTTCGTGTGATGCGCAAAAACGCTGGATTCTTTTCTTTTTCCTTCCATACGGTTTTCTCGCTTAGACACCATCTGGTCCTTTACGCCATCTCCTTTGCGAATGCAGAGGCATACCATTGTGCTTCAACATAAATCAGCCCCCACCGAAAAGATTCTCGGTAGGGGCTGATTTGCGTTCTTATAGATAGTGCTCGTGCGTTTGTGTGATGAAAAATCAGTTCTTGACCATGTGGTCTGCAAAGCCGCTGGACTGCTGGGTTGTGCCGTCAATCAAGCACCAGAAAGCTTCTACATTGTCCAGGCTTTCCACCAGCGCCAGACCTTCCGCCGGGTCCATGCAGAACAGGCCGGTGGACAGGCAGTCTGCCAGGCCGGAATCCGATGTGATGACCGTCACGCTGTTGCAGTGCCGTGCCGGCTGCAGGGTGTCGGGGTCAATCAGGTGATGATAGCGCACACCATCTGCGTCGGTGAAATAGCGCTGGTAGTCGCCACTGGTGACCATAGCGGCATTGTTTGTCAGATTAATGGCAGCCAGCGTTTTGCTGGTGTTGCCCATAGCGTCCGGGTCCCAAGGATTTTCTACGCCGCCGGTCCAAAAACGTCCGTCCGGCTTGGTGCCGATGGAGCGCAGGTTGCCGCCCACGCTGATCAACGCACTGGTCAGGCCACGCTGCTCGGCGTTGCGTGCAGTCATTTCACAGGCATAGCCTTTGCCGCAGCTGCCCACGTCCAGGCGCAGGTTGGGGTCGGCAAAGTAGACGGTGCTGGCTTCTTCGTCAATGACCAGATCGTCGATACTGGTAAAAGCAGAAGCCTGCTCCAACTGGTCCGGGTCCGGCGGGGTGCCAACGCCCTCCACAGCAGCGTCGCGGGCATCGTGCCATAGAACCAGTACACTGCCCATGGCAATGTTGGTCTGGCCATGGGTGACTTTATATTGTTCCTTGGCTTCCTTTAGCATTGCGATAATGCGCGGATCAACTTCTACCGGGTCTTGTGCTGCGGTGCGGTTTACGGTAGCCAGGTTTACCATGCCGTCGTATTCATTATAAATATCGAACAGCTTGTGGTATTCCATCAAATCATCGTGCAAAGCCTGCACCTGTGCATCGAAGGTTTCCTGGCTGTCAGAGTAGCCGATCACGGTGGTAACCGTGTCGAAAACGTCATAAAAAGCTGCCGTGTAGCGCTGCATCGCTGCATTGCTCTGGGACTGGGGTTTGGATGCGTCTGCGCAGCCTGCCAGCAGACCAACCGCCAGCGCACAGGCGGCAAGTAAAGAAATTATCTTTTTCATAAGTATCCTTTCCATAAAAAAAGCCCCGGCGGTGAACCGGGGCAGGGTCACTTTCCTTGGGTATAGTTTACTCAAAAAAGGAAAGAGACGCAAGCTTTATCGTGCAGTGCGTGCACCGGGCATAGCGCTGCTGTCGGGTGCGGCACTGGGATTGGCCGATGCATTGGGCAGCATGGAAGCGTCCGGCGTGTAGTCCGGAGAGTGCTCCGGCCAGGGGCTGGGGCATGGCGTGGGGCATTCGGTCTGTGCGGGCGAAGGCGAGGGGGATGCGGTGGGCTTCGGCGTATTGCTTTCACCCCAGCAGCCGCTGAACGCCAGCGCCATTACAGAAGCGAGGATCAGACCAAACAAAGTCTTTTTCATAAGATGCGGTTCTCCTTTCACAGTGAACAGCACCCGGGCGGGTGCTATGTAGAATATGTAGAAAGAGATGCCGCAAACAATGAATTACTGCTGCTTCTGCGCAGCCTGATAAGCCGCATGTTCTTCGGCCAGATGCTCCAGCAGATAAGCAAAACTCCAGCGCTGGTTGGAAGGCGTAGCCACAGCCTTCAGCGGAGCGTAAAGCTCCATCTGGCGGCACAGCCCCAGCAGCTGATCGATCTGGCGCTCGGTAAAGTTCGCCATCAGCATAGCGGGGGTGGCGGCAGGCATCGCAGCCGGTGCAGCATTGCGGCCGGGCTCACCCAGCAGCTGAGCTACGGTGCAGCCGGTATCCTCCGGGCGCACCACAACAACGCGCATCTTGAAGGCATCGGCGATGCCGTCCAGCTTGCCACGGTCGCCTGTGCTTAAATTCCAAACCAGCAGAGTAGGCACGCCGGAAAACTGATTGCGGGCAATATGTGCTTTCATAAGTGTATCCCTTTCCCGGCGGAATATACCGCCGCGACAAAATCATTTCTTGTATTATACCCGTTTTTTGCGCCTTGCGCCATATTTGTGCAAAGAAATCCCAGTATGGTTCACCATTCCTTTTTATGGAATTTGGTGCTACAATAAAGCCAGAAAATATAAAGGAGTCGGAAGTATGGGCAAACAGGCAAAAACCAACGCAATGCGATATCTGGAAAAGTGCAAGGTGGCTTACACGGCACATGAATATCCACACGAAGAAGGCGTCGCGGTGGATGGTGTATCCGTTGCTCACAGCCTGAATGAAGATGTGGCGCAGGTGTTCAAGACATTGGTGACCCAGGGCGCGGACCGGAATTATTATGTGTTTGTCATTCCCGTGGCGGAGGAGCTGGACCTGAAAGCGGCGGCGCGTTCGGTGGGCCAGAAAAATGTGGCGATGATTCCGGTGGCGGAAATCAATAAAGTGACGGGATATATCCGCGGCGGCTGCAGCCCGGTGGGTATGAAAAAGCAGTTTGTCACCGTATTTGACGAAAGAGCGCTGGCACAGCAGAAAATGTATGTTTCCGGCGGACGCATCGGCACGCAGGTGTGCTGCGCACCCAAGGATCTGATCGCTGCGGCGCGCGCAACGACAGCAGATTTGATTTTTCATCGTGCAGATTGACATAGAAGTATTACTTCTAGATGCTTGTTGTAGTGAATATTGACAAAAAGAACAAAAGGGCTTTGCACAGAAAAGACACTTGGCTGAAAATGGTTTCAGGGGCTTTGCAAAACACGAAAAATGACGTAAAATTGGGATGTATTGGGAAAAATGGCTACGGAGGAAACGGGATGCAGAGCAAGGGTTTTAACACGGAGCGCTATGTGTTTTATACCGCTGACAAAGGGCATTTTGCACCTTTCTGCGCCATTTTACAAAAAAGATAAGCCAAAGGCCGTGGTGCAGGTGTACCACAGCCTTTTTTGTTTGAACAAGAGGAGGAACCACAATGATTCGTAAAGTAGCAGTTATCATGGGCTCTGACAGCGACTGGCCGGTTGTTAAGGGTGCATGTGCACAGCTGAAGGCACTGGATATCCCGTTTGAGGCACATATCCTCAGCGCACACCGTACGCCTGCCGCTGCAGCAGAGTTTGCCAAGAATGCCAAGAAGAACGGTTTCGGCGTGATTCTGTGCGCTGCCGGTATGGCAGCACATCTGGCTGGCGCTTTTGCTGCCAACACCACGCTGCCTGTGATCGGCATCCCCATGAAGGGCGGCGCAATGGACGGTCTGGACGCACTGCTGGCTACGGTTCAGATGCCCAGCGGTATCCCTGTGGCAACGGTTGCACTGAACGGCGCAAAGAACGCTGCCTGGCTGGCTGCTGAAATCCTGGCTCTGGGCGATGAAGCCCTGGATGCAAAGCTGGAGGCAGCTCGCAAGGATATGGAAAATCAGATCGCAGAAAAAGAAGCAAAGCTGCAGGCTGAAGCCGCAGCACTTTAATACGAATCAACACAAACGAGACGGTAAAGGAGACAGCATCATGGAAAAGAGTTATTCTGCAAGCTACGCCGCAGCAGGCGTTGACATCACCGCTGGCTACGAAGGCGTTCGCCTGATGAAAAAGCACGTGGCCCGTACCATGATTCCCGGCGTGGTTTCTGACATTGGCGGCTTTGGCGGCCTGTTCACCCCTGACATCACCGGCATGAAGGAGCCCACCCTGGTTTCCGGCACGGACGGTGTCGGCACCAAGCAGCGTATTGCACAGCTGATGGACAAGCACGATACCGTAGGTATCGACTGTGTCGCAATGTGCGTCAACGATATCGTTTGCTGCGGCGCAAAGCCCATCCTGTTCCTGGATTACATTGCAATCGGCAAGAACGAGCCGGAAAAGGTTGCAACCCTGGTTTCCGGTGTTGCTGAAGGCTGCGTCCAGTCCGGCTGCGCTCTGATCGGCGGCGAGACCGCTGAGCATCCCGGCACCATGGCTGCCAACGATTACGACCTGGCAGGTTTTGCTGTCGGTATCGTGGACAAGGCAAAGGTTCTGGACCAGAACAAGATGAAGCCCGGCGATGTAATCCTGGCTCTGCCTTCCAGCGGTGTGCACTCCAATGGTTTCTCCCTGGTGCGCAAGGTGTTCGACGTAGAGAACGCTGACCTGAACAAATACTATGATGAGCTGGGCATGACCCTGGGCGAAGCTCTGCTGACCCCCACCGTCATTTACGTCAAGCCGGTTCTGGCTGCTCTGGAAGCTGCCGAAGTGCACGGCATCAGCCACATCACCGGCGGTGGTTTCTATGAGAACCTGCCCCGCTGCATCCCCGATGGCCTGTGCGCTAAGATCAAGCGCGAGGACATCCGTGTGCTGCCCATCTTCGACCTGATCCAGAAGACCGGCAACATTCCTGAGCGTGATATGTTCAATACCTTTAATATGGGCGTTGGCATGGCTATGATCGTCAGCCCCGAAACTGCTGAGGCTGCTAAGGCTGCTCTGGCTGCAAATGGTGTGCAGGCTTACGAGCTGGGCCACATCGTGGAAGGCGAAGAGAAGGTGGAGCTGTGCTAAACATCGCAGTGTTGGTGTCCGGCGGCGGCACGAATTTGCAGGCGATTCTGGACAGCCAGGCACGCGGCGAAAATCCTAACGGCCGTGTGACGCTGGTCGTGGCATCCAAGCCCGGCGTGTATGCACTGGAGCGTGCCGCAGCAGCCGGCGTGGAAAGCGCCGTAGTATCTCGCAAGGATTATGCAGACAGCGCCAGCTTTGATCAGGCACTGCTGGATACCCTGAAAAGCCACCAGATCGACCTGGTTGTGCTGGCTGGATTCTTGTCTGTGCTGGGCCACGCGGTTGTCGAGGCTTACCCCAATCGCATCTTGAACGTACATCCTGCATTGATCCCCAGCTTCTGCGGCCCCGGTATGTACGGCCTGCGCCCCCATCAGGCGGCACTGGCTCGCGGCTGCAAGGTGACCGGCGCAACGGTACATTTCGTCAATGAAGAATGTGACGGCGGCCCCATCGTTTTGCAGAAAGCGGTAGAAATTCAGCCCGGCGACACCCCCGAAACGCTGCAAAAGCGTGTGATGGAGCAGGCCGAGTGGAAGATTCTGCCCCAGGCAATCCGCATGGTGTGCGACGGTGAAATCTGATTTCACGCGATAATGTGTGCATAGAGAATAAAGGTGGAATAACTATGGAAAAGATCGATCTGTGCCAGTATCTGGCCAATAACGAATATCCCGGCCGCGG
>JAHHRK010000067.1 GCA_020025795.1 Faecalibacterium sp.
AGAGTGCTTTCCAGCGATGCACCGTACTCGATCAGTGCATCCTGCAGGTGCTCGCCGTAAACGGTGTACAGTGCGGTTTCACGCAGGTTCTCCCATTCGCCGGTAGCAACCGGATCAACACGCTGGTACAGCTCGATGGCAAAGCCAGAATCGGTCAGCATCACAGCATCGCCGTTCTTCAGCTCACGAATCTTCTGTGCGGATTCAGCAGAGAAATACTCGTTCAGAGAAGTTTCGTTCAGCAGCTGGCTGGACACTGCGGCATCGGGATTGTAGGTGTTGCCCAAAACCTCGTATGCGGCAGGCAGGTTCAGTGCCATCTTGTTGCGGAACAGCTGGTAAACGTCATCGGTGGTTTCCTTTTCCGCAGTGAAGCTGTCCAGTGCTTTCTGGCAAGCCTCGGTGACCTTGGCGGTGTTCTCATCGGCAATCTGGAAGTTCTGGGTGTTGTACACAGGCACAGCAGCGTAATACACAAACCACAGGTCTTCATCCAGGTGAGCCAGCAACTCGTCATCGGTGACAGCCTCGGTGCCGTCTTTGCCGTAAACCATCTGCATCAGGGCGTCGGCCTTACTCAGGGTGTACTGATACTGCTGGACGGTGGCCAGGCTGAAGCCGTTCTTCTTGTACAGCTCCTCGTTTGCGCTCCAGATGCTCTGTGCGTTGGCATCGGCAGCAGCGATTTCCTGCTCCGACAGCTCACCGTTCAGTGCGGTAAAGGCTGCGTCAACAGCAGCAAAATACTGAACGTTCTTCAGGGCCTGGGAAGCTACGTAATCGGATACCAGAACCTGTTCGTCATCTACGGTGATGGTTTCCTTCAGGAAATCCTTTACCGACATGGTGTCGTAAGCAGGCAGCGTTTCGCCTTCGGCAGGGGTCTGTGCCTTGGCAGCTTCCAGTGCAGAGAAGTAACCCTGATACTGGCTCAGCAGGTACATGCCGGAAGAAATTTCGGTTTCACCGATGGTGCCAACGGTGCTGGGGGTGGACGAGATTGTGCAGCCGACCAGGCTCAGAGCCATAACGGCAGTGCACAGCAAAGCGATAATACGTTTTTTCATGTTTACTCCTTCTTGCGGCCCCATGGGGCTGCACACAATACTGCCTACCAGTTTAGCACGAAATGCACGCAGATACCATAGAAAATATAAGAAATCTGCATTATGTTTTGTCAGGCTGGCCGGCAGGTTGTGTCATGCTTTCCAGAATGGCCTTCAACAGTGCCAGTGGCTGTTCGCCATCGTGCAGCGTGATAGACAGGTACGGCTTGGCGCCTGCACCGGGAACGACACGGCCGTCCCAGGCAATCAGCAGCGTGCGAATCATTTCCACGCTCAGCTCGTTCAGCCACAGCGTCAGCACATCCTTCTTCTGGGTGACTTCGTATACGCCCAGGCTGGCGGCCAGCACACGCACTAGCGAAACGCTGACCAGGCTGCTGACAGAGGGCGGCGGATCGCCGTAACGGTCGATAAGTTCGTCCAGCACGTCGGCTGCGTCCTCTGGGGTTTGGATGGCAGCAATACGCTTGTAGGCTTCGATGCGGCCTTCGCTGTCCGGAATGTATTTTTCCGGAATGTAGGCATCCACGCGAATGTCGATGAGGCTTTCGCTCTTGTCGTGCTTGATCGGCTCGCCCTTTGCCTGGGCAATTGCCTGATTCAACATCTTGATATACAAATCGTAGCCCACGGATTCCATGTGGCCGTGCTGGCTGTGGCCCAGCAGGCTGCCTGCGCCGCGAATTTGCAAATCGCGCATGGCAATGCGGAAGCCGGAACCAAACGAGGTAAACTCTCGAATGGCGTTCAAACGCTTGCGTGCCACATCGTTCAGCACCTTGTCCCGGCGGAAGGTAAAGTAAGCGTATGCCTTGCGTCCGCTGCGTCCCACACGGCCGCGAATCTGGTACAGCTGAGAAAGGCCCATGCGGTCCGCGTCTTCAATAATCAGCGTGTTGCAGTTGCGCACGTCAATGCCGGTTTCAATCAGCGTGGTGCAAACCAGTACGTCAATTTCGCCGTCAATCAGATGCTGCCAGACGCTGCTCAATTCGTCTTCGCTCATTTTGCCGTGTGCCAGGCCCATGCGTGCGCCTGGTACCATTTTGGAAATCCGTGCAGCGGTTTCTTCCAGCGTGTCCACACGGTTGTGCAGGTAATACACCTGACCACCGCGTGCCAGTTCCTTCTTAATGGCCTGCGCCACAATGGGTGCGCTGTATTCCATGACATAGGTTTCCACAGGCTGGCGCTCAAAAGGCGGCTGCTCGATGGTGGACATATCGCGGATGCCGCTCATGGCCATATTCAGCGTGCGCGGAATGGGCGTAGCGGACAGCGTCAGCATATCCACGCCGATAAAGTTGCTTTTCAGCGCTTCTTTATGCTTGACACCAAAGCGCTGTTCCTCGTCGATGATGACAAGGCCCAAATCCTTAAACTGCACATCCTTGGACAGCAGCCGATGCGTGCCAATCACAATATCCAGCACGCCGGAGCGCAAATCCGCCAAGGTTTGCTTCTGCTGCTTGGTGCTGCGCATCCGGTTCAGCAGGCCAACTTTTACAGGGAACGCTTCTACACGGCTGACGATGGTGTTGTAGTGCTGCCAGGCCAGCAGCGTGGTGGGCGCCAGCAAGGCAACCTGTTTGCCGCCCATGATAGCCTTGAACGCAGCGCGCAGCGCCACTTCGGTTTTGCCAAAGCCTACGTCGCCGCACAACAGTCGGTCCATGGGATGGGGCTGCTCCATATCACGCTTGATTTCTGCGGTAGCGTTCAGTTGGTCGTCGGTTTCGTCGTAGGCAAAGCGGGTTTCAAAGTCGCGCTGCCAGTCGCCGTCCGGTGGGAAAGCGAAGCCTTCGGCCTTTTGGCGGCGAGCATACAGTTCAATCAGCTCTTTGGCCATGTCCTCGGTAGCTTTCTTGACACGGTTGCGGGTCTTTTGCCAGGCATCGCCGCCCAGCTTCGCCAGTTTGACCTTTTCTTCATCGCCGGGGGCGGTGTAGCGGCTCAGCAGGTCCAGCTGGGTGACCGGAACATACAAGACGTCCGAACCGGAATACTGCACTTTCAGATAATCCTTGATGGCGCCCTGTACTTCCAACCGCTGAATGCCGGAATAAATGCCGATACCGTGATTCTGATGCACCACATAGTCACCCGGCTTCACATCGCTCAGGCTGGAAAGCGCATCTTTGTTTTTGCGGTGTTTCTTTTCACTGCCTTCGGCAGCCGCAGCGCGGCGGCTGGTAATTAAGGCATAGTGGGCAAAGGGCAAATCGCAGCCGCCGGATAAATGTCCGGCCAGCACCTGTACGACACCCGGCCTGGGCAGAACATCGCGACTCATGGAAACCGAGTAGCCGCGGTCAATCAAATCGCGGCACAGCGCAGACGCACCTTTCGGTGTACCGGCCAGCAGCGTGACGGCATAGTTCTGCGCCAGCAGTGGGTCCAAATCCTCCACCAGTAAAGCAAGCTCACCGCTCCAGTTGGGCAGAGCATGGGCCGGGGTATCAATCAGGTCTTTCAGGCGGTAGCCGTGCAGGCTGCGCATAAAGTTCTCGCACAGCAGTGTGGGGTATTTGTCCACAAAGCGGTCCAGGTCGGTCTGGTCCAGATAGAGCTGGTCCAATCCGGGACAGAGCACGCCATCTTCCAGCAATGCTTCCATTTCGCCGTCACGGCGCATCTGGGTTGCCTTTTGTGCATCCCGAATGGAACAAGGTTCTTCCAGAATCAAAATCGGGTCGTCCAGATGGTCCAGAATGGTGGCAGGCTGGGGGTAGCGTACCGCCAGATATTTATCCATGGCTTCCGGCATGGAGCCACTGTCCAAAAGGGCCAAATCCCCTGCCATCACGGTTTCCAGCGTGGCTTTCTTTTTGCCTTTGTGGCTGGAAAGCCAGCTGCGCAGCGATTCGGCGGTCTGGGCGGTATCGCCGAACAGCACCTCGCGCGCCGGAGAAAGATAAATCTTGTCCAGCGGATCTTCACGGCGCTGGGTCAGCATATCAAAGCTGGAAATAGAGTCGATTTCGTCGCCCCAGTATTCGATACGCACCGGCTGTTTCATGTCGGGCGCATACAAGTCCACGATGTCGCCGCGCACTGAGAACTGGCCTGGGCCGTCAACCTGTGCCCGGCGGATATAGCCAGCAGCATAAAAACGGCGGATCAGAGTGTCCCGGTCATATTCCATGCCGGGTTTCAACGTCAGAGTGTTGGCGTAAAATTCCGCCTTTGGCATGGTGTATTGCAGCAGCGCTTCGGCAGGTACACAAACGGCCTGCAAGCGTCCGCCTGCCAAATCACCCAGCACAGCCAGGCGACGGTATTCGTATTCGCGGCCGGTACCTTCAATGGGGCGCAGCACAAAGTCGCGCGGCGGAAATACCGCGGCTGCTGCACCTAGCGTAGAAAGGTCTGCGGCAAACCGTGTGGCTTCGGCTTCACCGGGTGTGACGATACACAGCGGACGGCCGGTTTCTTTTGCGATTGCTGCATATAACAGGGAACGTCCGGCGGCAGGAATGCCGAAAAGCGCCGCAGCACCCGGAGAGTGCAGCGACGCTGTGATCTTTTCGTATTCGGTTGTTTGCTTGAGTAATGTTTTGTACATGACAGCTCACCTCAAAAGCGGCATCACCGATTGTACTTGTTCTGGGCCTGGCCCAGATTGTTCTCCATAATCAGAAGTGCAGCGGCGGCAATGTCGCCAAAGCGGTCTTCCAGTGCTTTTTTGTCCTCAGACGGGAACTTGCCCAGCACCCAGTCGGCCAAGTCGTAATCCGGGTGCGGCTTGGTGCCTACGCCCATGCGAATACGGGCAAACTGATCGCTGCCCAGGCTGGCAATGATGCTTTTCAGGCCGTTGTGTCCCCCGGCGGAACCGGAAGGACGGATGCGCAGCTTGCCGGGGGCCTGGGTCACGTCATCGCACAGCACGATTACGTGGTTGGCGGGAATCTTGTAGAAGGCAGCCAGCGGCGCAATGCTCTGGCCGGACAGATTCATATAGGTAAGCGGCTTGAGCAAAAACACCTTGTGGCCGTCTACCTCGCCCTGACCGTACAGGCCCTGGAATTTGGTTTTGTTGACGGGAATGTTCCACTTGTCGGCCAGGTAGTCGATGCCTTCAAAGCCGGCGTTGTGGCGGGTACCGTCATATTTTTTTTCAGGGTTGCCCAGACCGGCAACCAGCCAGATATCGTTTTCCATGTTTTGTGCGTTGTCCTTTGCTGTTATTTAGGGTGAACGGAAAAAGGCATCAGTCCTTGGACTTCTGTTCTTCTTCCAGCTTGGTCTTCTTAGTAATATAGGCTTCCAGACGGGGCTTGGCCCAGCCTTCCAGATTGGTCTGGCGCTGGCGTGCAATGCCCAGATCTCCGGCAGGTACATCGTTGGTAATGGTGCTGCCCGCTGCGGTATAAGCGCCGTCGCCCACACGGACGGGTGCGATCAGGTTGGTGTTGCAGCCGATGAAGCAGTAATCACCGATGGTGGTGCGGTGCTTGTCCTTGCCGTCATAGTTGCTGGTGACGGTGCCGCAGCCGAAGTTGCAGTATTTGCCCACGTCGCTGTCGCCGATGTAGGTCAGGTGGCTGACCGTATTGCCGCGTGCCAGATTGGAGTTCTTGGTTTCCACATAGGCGCCCAGGTGTACGCCGTAATCGGTCACGGTGTTTACGCGCACATGGGTAAAGGGACCAATGTTGTTCTTCTCGCCGATGGTGCTTCCGTAGATCTGGCTGGCGTTGACCGTAGTGCCGGCGCCGACGGTGCTGTCTTCGATCAGGGTGTTGGGGCCGATGACGCAGCCTGCACCAATCACAGTGCTGCCACGCAGGATAGTACCGGGCAAAATCTTTGCGCCGGGAGCAATCACAACGGTATCGTCGATGACAATATTAGAGGAAGAAATCTCTACACCTGCTGCAATATGGCGCAGCAAAATGCGGCGTGCAGCGGCTTCGGACTCCATCAGCTGCTGTTCTGCCTGCTGTAAAGCAACATTATCCGTATTGAACATAGTATAGCACCTCCGACTGGTATACTAGTATAATCTTCTTTGATTCTATCCCATAATAGTTTACCTTAAAAACGTCGAAAATTCAAGTGAAATGCACAAAAAACATAATAAAATTTGGTGGATTATTGACTGGAATTTCACAATATATATCTGGCGGAAATTTGTGCAATTTGATATAATTGAAAGCGCAAGCATAAAGAAGTTTTGCTGTGCGCGGCGCGGCGCGCCGAAGCAAATATATTGGAGGTAAATGTATGAGCAAAAAGTACTTGTACTACTTCACCGAAGGCAATGACGCTTTCAAGGGCGACAAAGTCACGATGAAGAACATTTTGGGTGGTAAGGGCGCAGGCCTGGCAGAGATGACTGCTGCAGGCATGCCTGTTCCTCAGGGCTTTACCATTAGCACCGAGGCTTGCACCCAGTACTATGCAGATGGCCGTCAGATCAATGCGGAGATCGAAGCTGATATCTTTGAGCATGTGAAGGGCCTGGAAGAAATCACCGGCAAGAAGTTCGGCGATATCAACAACCCCCTGCTGGTTTCTGTCCGCTCCGGCGCACGTATGTCCATGCCTGGTATGATGGATACCATCCTGAACCTGGGCCTGAACGATCAGGCTGTTGAAGGCCTGGCTAAGAAGACCAACAACCCCCGTTTCGCTTATGACTGCTACCGCCGTTTCATCCAGATGTACTCCGACGTTGTTATGGAGCTGGGTAAGAGCTTCTTCGAAGAGAAGATCGACGAAATGAAGGAAGCTAAGGGCATCAAGCTGGACGTTGACCTGACCGCTGATGACCTGAAGGAACTGGTTGTTCAGTTCAAGCAGATTTACCGTGAGCGCCAGGGCTCCGAGTTCCCCCAGGATCCTCGTGAGCAGCTGATCGGTGCTGTCAAGGCTGTTTTCCGCAGCTGGGACAACCCCCGCGCAAACGTTTACCGCAAGATGAACGAGATCCCCTACGAGTGGGGTACTGCTGTTAACGTTCAGCAGATGGCTTTCGGTAACTCCGGCATGAACTCCGGCACGGGCGTTGCATTTACCCGTGACCCCGCTACCGGCGCTAAGAAGCTGATGGGCGAGTACCTGATCAATGCTCAGGGCGAGGACGTCGTCGCTGGCATCCGTACTCCTTCTCCCATCTCTCACCTGCAGGATCAGATGCCTGAGGTTTACAACCAGTTCGTTGAAATCGCTACCCGCCTGGAGAACTACTTCCGCGATATGCAGGATATGGAGTTCACCATTGAGGATGGCCACCTGTTCATGCTGCAGACCCGTAACGGCAAGCGTACCGCTCAGGCTGCACTGCAGATCGCTTGCGACCTGGTTGACGAAGGCATGATCACCGAGCAGGAAGCTGTCCTGCGCGTTGAGCCCAAGCAGCTGGACACCCTGCTGCATCCCCAGTTCGACGCAGCTGCTCTGAAGGCAGCTGAGGTTGTCGGCAAGGGCCTGGCAGCTTCTCCCGGTTCCGCTTGCGGCCAGCTGGTCTTCTCTGCTGAAGAGGCAGAAGAGATGGTTAAGTCCGGCAAGATGGACAAGGTCGTTCTGGTCCGTCTGGAGACCACTCCCGAGGACATCGTCGGCATGCAGGTTTCTCAGGGCATCCTGACCTGCCGCGGCGGCATGACCAGCCACGCAGCTGTTGTTGCACGTGGCATGGGCACCTGCTGTGTTTCCGGCTGTGCTAACGATAACGATATCAAGATCGACGAGGCTAACAAGACCTTCGAGATCAACGGCCACAAGTTTGTTGGCGGCGACTGGATTTCTCTGGACGGCTCCACTGGTAACGTCTACGGCGAGAAGATCGCTACCGTTGCTGCTACCGGCAACAAGAACTTCAACCGCTTCATGCAGTGGGCTGACGCAGCTCGCCAGCTGAAGGTTATGACCAACGCTGATAACCCGCGTGACGCTCAGCAGGGCGTTGACATGGGCGCTGAAGGCATCGGCCTGTGCCGTACCGAGCACATGTTCTTTGCTGAGGACCGCATCAAGGCTGTCCGTGAGATGATCTGCGCACGTACCGTTGAGGCTCGTGAGGCTGCTCTGGCTAAGGTTGAGCCCTATCAGCAGGGTGACTTCGAGGCTATGTACCGCATCCTGGGCGATCGTCCTATGACCATCCGTTACCTGGATCCGCCTCTGCACGAGTTCCTGCCCACCAAGGCTGAGGACATCGCAGAGCTGGCTGCAGATATGGGCCTGACCGCTGAAGAGCTGACCAACATTGTTGAGAGCCTGCACGAGTTCAACCCCATGATGGGTCACCGTGGCTGCCGTCTGGCTGTTACTTATCCCGAGATCGCTGCAATGCAGACTCGCGCTGTCATCAAGGCAGCTCTGACTGTTAGCGCAGAGACCGGCAAGATGATCACTCCTCACATCATGATCCCGCTGGTTGGCGAGGTCAAGGAGCTGAAGTACGTCAAGAACGTTGTCGTCGAAATCGCTGACAAGCTGATCGCTGAGGCTGGCGTTGACATGAAGTACGAAGTTGGCACCATGATCGAGATCCCCCGTGCAGCTCTGACTG
>JAHHRK010000068.1 GCA_020025795.1 Faecalibacterium sp.
AACCCCACCAAGATCAGCGGCTGCTGCGGCCGCTTGATGTGCTGCCTGGCCTATGAGCAGAAAACCTACGAGTACCTGAACGGCGTTTTGCCCATGGTTGGCTCTACGGTTCGCACGCCGGACGGCGTGGGCACGGTGGTCGAGGTCAGCCCGGTTTCTGCTACGCTGCGTGTGCGCACCGGCACCGACAGCCTGGCCCCGAAAACCTACAAAGCAAGCCAGTGCCAGTATATTTCCGGCGGCAAGCGCAGCCCCAAGGCACCGGACAAGTACGATGACTTTTCCGGCATGAATCCGAACCCGGTTGCCCACCCCGGTTTTGAAGCTGAGGACGATGATGAATAAGGTGTAAATAATGCGCCGAAGCTCTGGATGGCAAGGGCTTACTACTTGCAAGAAAAGGGCATTTTATGATACACTTCCCATAAGGAGTATTCCTGTGGGGCAGGCTGACTGCCGTGCCGTTCCTGTCCCAGAATCGTAACGCACGGAGTAAAGGAGAAACACTATGGCACACAAGGTTACTGATGCTTGCGTCGGCTGTGGCGCATGCGAGTCCGCTTGCCCCGTTGGCGCTATCACTGTTGACAGCACCGCTTCCGTTGACGCAAACGTTTGCATCGACTGCGGCGCATGCGAGGGCGTTTGCCCCACCGGTGCTATCGTTGCTGAATAATTAAATCAGCCGATTGCGCTTAAAAAGCAAGAAATAAGGGCGTACCCGTTTGGGTACGCCCTTATTTTTGTTTGGGAAAGCGTCAAATCCCCTTTCCCGGTAGAAAAAGCGGTCAATAGCGTGTATAATAATCCTGTATGTCAATGTGGGGCTGTGCCCTGCAATCCAAACAGAACGGAGGGACGGTGCGCGTGGGCGAGACCACAGAAATTTTGACGAACGGTACACGGGTGTACTGTAATGCGGAACATCGCTTCGGCACGGATGCACTGTTGCTGGCACGGTTCTGCCCGCCCCATCGGGCGCAGCGTGCCGTGGATTTGTGCAGCGGATGCGGCATCGTCAGCCTGGAATGGCACGATGCAGGCCACCGCGGTCCCTGCATGGCGGTGGAAATTGCTCCCGAAGGGTCGGCTTTGCTGCGGCAGGCGGTGCAGGACGAGGAGCTTTCCCATATTGTGCCGGTTTTGGCCGATTTGTGCGGCTGGACGCCGCCGGATGCCGGCCTGTATGACGTTGTGGCCTGCAATCCGCCCTATTTCACAGCAGGCCAGCAGAGCGCCAGTGCAGCGCGCGCTACCGCGCGTCACGAGCTGGCTTGCAGCCTGGACGATGTGTGCCGCTGCGGCGCACGGCTTTTGCGGGATGGTGGCCGATTTGCCATGTGCCACCGCCCCCAGCGCCTGGCCGAAGTTTTCGCCGCATTGCAGGCGGCCCGGCTGGAGCCCAAGCGTTTGGCTTTTGTAAAAAATAAGGCCGGCGGCGCACCTTGGCTCTTTTTGGTGGAAGCCCAAAAGAACCGCCGCCCCGGTTTGATTGTAGAACCCGATGTACTCATCTCGGCAGGTGCCGCCTTGTATGGCCCGGCCGCACAAAATACATGACAGGAGGCAGAAAATATGCCTGGTACCCTATATATCGTCGCCACCCCCATCGGCAACTTGGAGGACATGACGCCCCGTGCTGCCGCAACCTTTGGCATGGTGGATTTTATCGCTGCGGAAGATACCCGCGTCACCCTGAAGCTGCTGAACCATCTGGGGTTGAAAAAGCCGCTGGTCAGCTATTATGAACACGCACTGCAAAAGGGCGAAGCCATCCTGCAGCGCATCGAAGCCGGCGAAAACTGTGCGCTGTGCAGCGATGCCGGTATGCCTTGTGTATCGGACCCCGGCGAAGTGATTGTGCGCGACGCGATGGAGCGCGGCATTCCGGTTGTTCCGGTTCCGGCTGCCAGCGCAGCGGTTACCGCTTTGGCGGTTTCCGGCCAGAAAACCGACCGCTGGGTGTTTGAAGGCTTTATTCCGGTGGAAAAACGCCAGCGCCGTGCTCGTTTGGAAGAACTACTGCACGAAAAACGTACCATCATTTTCTACGAAGCGCCCCATAAGCTGCGCGCTACGCTGGACGATCTGTGCGATGCCTTTGGTGCGGACCGCAGTGTGACGCTGTGCCGCGAGCTGACCAAACTCCACGAGGAAGTGGTCAAGACCACGCTGGGCGAAGCAGTTGCTTATTACAAGGAAAATGCACCCCGTGGAGAGTATGTTCTGGTCATGGCAGGTGCAGCGCAGGCAGATGCACAGGCAGCCCAGACGCTGGAAGGCGTAGCGGCGCACGCACGCGCTTTGATGGAAAACGAAGGTATGCCGGCTAGCGCAGCTGCCCGTGAGGCTGCGAAGGGCACGCCTTTTGCCAAGAGTGAAATTTACCGTGCCCTGCTGGCACAAAACGAGGAGGAAGCATGACCAAGCTCATCATTTGCAGCGACAGCCACGGCGCAGAATCTGCTCTGGAACGCATTTTTAAGGCAGAATCGGATATGGACGTTGCCATTTTTTTGGGCGATGGTCTGCGGGATTATGACCGTGCTGCGCCCTTTGCCAAAAATGCACGCCTGTATGGCGTAGCAGGCAACTGTGACTATAACGTTTTGGAGCCCAACGAAGGACTGGCTGCCTTTGATAAGGTGCTGTTCTTCTATACGCACGGACATATGTACGGTGTAAAGTACGATTTGGATACCATTGCGCAGGCCGCCAAGGCACGCGGTGCGGATGTTGCGCTGTTTGGTCATACCCATCATGCCTGCTGCGAAGAACGGGACGGCGTGCTGCTGTTCAATCCCGGCAGCTGCGGCCGTACCTATACCGGCATGGACACCTACGGCGTCATTCTGGTAGAGGACGGAAAAATCATTTCGGCCGAGCATAAATTTGTGCCCGGTGCGGTGGAAAAATAAGCAAACGGCGGACCAATCGGTCCGCTTTTTTTGGAGGTGTTTGGATGCAGGTGCAGTATCTGCCCCAGTGCGACAGCACAAACCGCTGGGCAAAAGAAAACCATGCACAGCTTGTGCCCTTTGGTGCGGTGTATACCATGGACCAGACGGGCGGTCGGGGGCGTTTGGGTCGTCGATGGGAAAATGCCGCCGGTCAGGCGCTGTATTATACGGCGGTAGTATCGCTGCCGCTGGTTCAGCCGGAAACCCTGCCCCAGCTGATGAGCCTGGTGGCGGCAGATGCGCTGCGCCAGCAGTACGGCGCCGAATGTCAGATCAACGGGCCCGATGACCTGCTTTTGAACGGGAAAAAGATTGCCGGCATCCTGTGCGAAAGTACCCAGGACCCCCAAAATCCGGACGTTCGGGTGTGGGTGCTGGGAATTGGCGTGAATCTGGCTCAGCCCAAAGCGCATTTTGATGCGCAAGACCTGCCGCATGCCGGTTCGTTGGCGATGGCAGGCTATCCGGTCCATGCCCAGCAGGATGCACCGGAGCTGGCTGCGCGGATCACGGCACTTTTGGCTCAGCGGTTGGAAGCCTTTGCAGCAGAAGGCTTTGCTCCTCTGCGCAAAGATTACTGCGCCGCCTGTGTCAATCTGGGCCGCAGCGTTACCTGGCAGGCAGGTGAAACGACCGCTTCCGGCAAGTGTGTGGACGTGGATGATACAGGCCGCCTTGTGGTGGAAACAGGCGCAGGCACGCACGAAATCTTCACCGGAGAAGTATCGGTAAAAGGAATTTACGGCGCATTGTGAAAATTGTGTGCCAGTTTCCTTCCCGTTTTTACAAAATCTTCACACCAACTTCATCAATTCGTTCGATAAAGTGAGTATACTAAAATCACAAGGTTCGGAGCCGCAACCGTAACCTTGCACATGATTCCTCCTCACACCAAACGAATACCCCAAGCAAAGTTAGCCCCCTGCGTACCGCAAGCGCAGGGGGCTATTTCATTGTTTTGGCATTGCTGCATATACTTACAACCGAAAGGAACGGCAGAAAGCAAAATCCGCAGCCCGGCTGCTTTCGCTTTCCGGTAAAATGTGGTATGCTTAATGATAAAGTTTTGAAAAGGATACGGGGCCTGCCCCGAAAAAGAAAGAAGTGGAGCGAAAGCAGCATGAAAAAGACACTTTTTGACCGCCTGACAGCGCTTGCGCTGGTATTGGTGCTGGCGGTGGCAATGGCGATGCCGGCAAGTGCCGCATACGATATGCCGATCGAAACCAGTATGGCGGATGAAACCGTTTATCTGGTCAATCTGGACGACGGAACGGTCCTTTTGGACCAAAATAGTGCTGAGCCCCGCTATGTGGCCAGCCTGACCAAGATGATGACGGCGCTGCTGGTATTGGAAAGCGGCGAAGATCTGGAAAAGACCATTACCGTGCCGGACAGCCTGACCCAGGAGTTCAAGGATATTCAAAATGCCAATGGCTCGGATATGCGCCTGGTCATCGGCGAGGAAGTGCGCCTGATTGATCTGATGTACGGCCTGCTGGTATCCAGCGCCAACGACGCAGCCAGCGTGCTGGCCGATTACTTCGGCAGCGGCAGCATCTCTGCTTTTGTGGATCAGATGAACCAGAAGGCGGCAGCGCTGGGCTGCACCCAGACCAAGTTTAGCTGCCCCCACGGCCTGTACGACCAGGGCAATGTGTCTACGGCGCAGGATTTGGTCAAGATCGCTACGGCCTGCTGGAAGAACCCCAAGTACATGGAGATTGCCAACACTACTAAGTACACCGTTCCGGCCAACAACAAGCACGACCAGCCCAGAGATTTGGAAACGACCAACCTGATGATGGTTCCGGACGGCGAATATTATCGCGAAGGAATTGCTGGCGTAAAGACCGGCTTTACCACGCTGGCTGGCCGCTGCTATGTGACCACTGCCAGCCACGAAGGCCACAACTACATGCTTGCCATTCTGGGCTCCAAAAAGGAAAAGAAGAACGAACGTTTTTACATTTACCCGGAAGCAAATGCCATTTTTGACTGGGCGTTTGCACGCTATTCTGACCGCACCCTGCTGGCCAAAGGCGAAAAGGTGGGCGAAGTGGCGCTGCGAGGCTGCGATGAAAGCAAGGTAGTAACGCTGCACGCAGATACCGAGCTGGTCAAAAATGCCTATGACGATGCAAGCCTGACGGTGGAGATTGAAGCACCGGAGGAGCTCAAGGCTCCCATCAAGGAAGGCGAAGCACTGGGCACAGCAATCGTGAAGCTGGATGGCAGCGAAGTGGGCCGTGTATCGCTGATTGCAGATAAAAAGTATGAATCCGCCCTGCTGAAAGGCAGCATGAGCGCCATTGCGCTGGTGCCGGCTGTATTGGTAGTTGTGGCAGCCTTGGGCTACCTGACCGCTCAGCTGAGCCACAGCCAGGTGAATTTTGCGGCGTTGTTCCGCAAGCGCCGCCCCCAGGCAAGAGGCAGAAGAAGAGCCACCAGCCACAGATAAAAAGAAAGAATTGTTTTGCCAAAAGGCCGCCGCACAGCACATCGCTGCACGGCGGCCTTTTTCTATGCTCGCATACAGGCCGTGCCAAAGAATCAAAACAGTATCTTTACAGAACGTTCATGACAGAGCCTGTGTGACAATAGCTGCTCAGCGGTGAGCAAGATGTGGCTTTGCAAGTGCCGCAAAAGGCAGTTTGCGGGATTTTTATGCCTGCTGTTTTTTGGAAATGCGATGCGTCCACAAAAAATGGTACGAAATTTGTGCGGCTTGCCTATTGTTATCCGTTTGAAAATACACAATTTTGTGATACAATGATAACGATATGGGAAATGCTGATTTATGGTATTTCCTCTGGACAGGAGGCTTACGTTATGGCAAAGATTACTTCCCGGCCATTCGGTGTCAACAAGGATGGCGCCTCGGTAACGGAATATACGCTCACGAATCCGAACGGTCTGGCCGTGTCGGTTCTGGATTACGGTGGCATCATCCGCTCGATTGTTGTGCCCGCAAAAACCGGGCTGGTGGATGTAGTGCTGGGCCATGATACCCTTGCCGATTATGAAAACGAGGACGCCTATACCGGCAGCTTTGTAGGGCGTTATGCGAACCGCATCCAGAATGCGCAGTTCACGCTGGAGGGCAAAACCTATCAGCTGGAGGCCAACAATGGCCCTAATCACCTGCACGGCTGCTTTTCCAAAAAGATGTTCCGGGTGAAGATTTTCGGCGATTCCCTGCTGCTGGAAGCAGAAAGCCCGGACGGTGAAGACGGTTTCCCCGGCAATATGAAAATTTCGGTGCGCTATACCCTTACCCCGGATAATGCGTTCCGTATGGAGTATCGCGCATCCAGCGATGCCGATACACTGGTCAACCTGACCAACCACAGCTACTTCAATTTGGATGGCGAAGGCACCATTGAAAACCAGAAGCTGCGCCTGTATTGCTCCCAGTATCTGGAAGGCAATGAGCAGACCTGCCCCACAGGCCGTATTCTGCCGGTCAAGGGTACACCGATGGACTTTACCGCCGGTAAATATATCGGCCAGGACTTCGGCAGCGGCTACCCCCAGATGGATATGGTGGGCGATGGCTATGACCACTGCTTCGTGATTGACCGCCCGCGCGGCGCATCCCAGAGCATTTGTGCCTGGGCGTTCAGCGAAAAGACGGGCATCAGCATGAAAGTTTATACCACGCAGCCCGGTGTACAGCTGTATACCGCCAACTTCTACGGCGATGTGAAAACGCCGCTGAAGGACGGTGCCAAGGCACAGAAGTATTCCGGCTTTGCGCTGGAAACCCAGCATTTCCCCTGCTCCCCCAGTTTCCCCAATTTCCCCAGCACGGTACTGCACGCGGGCAAGGTGTTCCGCGCAACGACCACGCTGCGGTTTTTTACCGGCAAACAGTGCGGAAAGCTGTAAAATCAGATCAGGAAAAACGGAAGCTCTCCCGGCTGTGCGCAGGGGGAGCTTTCCCTTTTGCATGTCCGCACAAATATCCATCGTAAAACTGTTCAATTTCCCGATAGAAAAGCTCTTTTCGGAAAAAGACGCAACAAAAGTATATCGTCTGTATACATGTTTCCTCTTGATTTTATTGTGTTGCGGCGTTATGCTGAAAATAACGAAGAACGAATTTGCAAACAAGTAAAAGGAGTGTTTCATTATGGCAATTTTGGTCTCTGGTGGCGCTGGTTACATTGGCAGCCATACTTGTGTAGAGCTGCTGGCAGCAGGCTACGACATCATCGTAGCAGACAACTACTACAACTCCTGCCCTCTGGCACTGGAGCGTGTGCGTCAGATCTCCGGCAAGGACTTCCGCTTCATCGAAGCTGATATGTCCAAGAAGGAAGACGTGCAGAAGGTCTTTGCACAGTGCCCCGATATCGATGCAGTTATCCAGTTCGCTGCATACAAGGCTGTTGGCGAAAGCTGCCAGAAGCCCATCGAGTATTACAGCAACAACTTCAACTGCACCCTGAACATTCTGGACGTGATGCGTGATTACAACGTGAAGAACTTTGTATTCAGCTCTTCCGCAACTGTATACGGTGATCCCGAAAAGGTGCCCCTGACCGAGGATTCTCCTCTGCGTGAGACCACCAACCCCTACGGCGCAACCAAGGCTTTCACCGAGCGTATCCTGCAGGACGTCTGCAAGGCTGATCCGGAGATGAACGTGGCTATCCTGCGTTACTTCAACCCCATCGGCGCACATGCCAGCGGCCTGATCGGCGAAGATCCCAACGGCATCCCCAACAACCTGGTACCTTACATCGCTAAGGTTGCAGCAGGCAAGCTGGAGAAGGTCCACGTCTTCGGTAACGACTACCCCACCCCCGACGGAACCGGCATCCGTGACTACATCCACGTTGTTGACCTGGCAGCTGGCCATGTTTGCGCTATCCGCAAGCTGGAGACCAAGTGCGGCCTGTTCATTTGCAACCTGGGTACCGGCAACGGTTACAGCGTTCTGCAGGTGATCCATGCCTTTGAGAAGGCTTGCGGCCACGAGATCCCCTACCAGATCGATCCTCGCCGCCCCGGCGACATCGCTGAGTGCTGGGCTGATCCCACCAAGGCAGAACGCGAGCTGGGCTGGAAGGCACAGTACGGCATCGAGGAAATGTGCCGCGACAGCTGGAACTGGCAGAGCAAGAACCCCGACGGCTACAAGACCCAGGGCTAATTGCGTCAAAACGGCTGCGTGCAGCTGTATGATTTGAATTGATAAAAATCCCCGTGCGGCAGTTTGCCGTGCGGGGATTTTTTTGTTTCAGGCGGCTTTAGGTTCGGGCAAGAGTGAAAAAAGTAGCCTGTATGCGCAGAAAAAACAACACAGGACAAAGCACGGCGGAGTGCTGGCAGAACGCAAAAAACGTGGTTTTGTTTTTTGTAAGATTTCCACGAAAAAAGAAATTGCAGAAAAAATAAAAAAAGTTTTGAAAAAGGCTTGACAATGCTCTCTGGGTTTGGTATTATAATGGAGCTTCAAGCGAAGCGGTTTGCGTTGGTAGCTCAGCTGGATAGAGTGACTGGCTACGAACCAGTAGGTCGGGGGTTCGAGTCCCTCCCATCGCACCAAA
>JAHHRK010000069.1 GCA_020025795.1 Faecalibacterium sp.
TGCTGGATGCCAAAGGGCAGGCGCACGACAAAGGCTGCCATCGGTTCGGAACGGGAAACGAAAGGCACCTGCATGATAGCAGGTTCCGCCCCGATTGAAACTATTTTTCTGCGTGGGGCTTTGCATAAGCGCACGGGCTGCGGAATAGATATTACCATGCTATGGGAAAGGGGCGTAAATATGGAATTGAAAGTGTTCCGCGATACCATTTCAGCGGCGGGGAGATTTTGTATGGTAAAATCAGAAATTCCCATCGAAACAGAAATCCTGATTTCGGATTATCTGCCGCAGGTGTTCAAAATCATCAAGTGCACGACCAAAATGGTGCTTCTGCAAAAGAAGCTGCAGCCAGGGCGCATTTTGCTGGAGGGATACCTGCGGTGCGTGGTGTATTACCAGGGCGAAGGCAACGTTGGGCTGTGCCAAACCGAACAGAAGGTTCCGTTCAGCAAAACAATGGAGATCCCTGTGGAAGATTTCGCCGGCTGGTCGGCGACAGTGGGCGGCGAAGCCGAATACCTGAACTGCCGTGCTGTACATCAGCGTCGGATTGAGATTCGGGGTGCATGGGAGATTTCGGCGTCCGTCTATCCCCAAATTCGGCAGGAAGTGGTCTGTGCAGTAGCCGGCGCAGGAACCGCACAAAAACAAAGCACCATTCGCGGTGTGCGCAACGTGGGCTGCGTAGACAAACTGGTCACAGCGGATGCCGTGTTCTCTTTTGAGAAAGAACCGGAATCGGTGCTGGATATTGCCGGTACGGCACAGCTGCGCGAGCAGAACGTGATGCAGGGACGGCTTGCGGTGAAAGGTGAAATTTCGGCGCAGCTGAGCTATCGCGCACAGGAAGGCGGCCAGCTGATGTCGCAGCGCGTAATGGTTCCGTTTGTACAGACGCTGGAGCTGGAAGATTTAACGGAAGATTGCCAGTGCTTCTGCGTAGTGGAGCCAACAGGCTTTACCTTGCAGACCGGGGCGCAGCAGGGCAAACAAAGCACTATCACCGCATCGGTGCTGCTGCATTTGCGTGTGTTCCGCAGCTATTCGGTGGACGTCGTGCAGGAGTGCTTCGCAACAGGCAATCATGTAAAGGTGGAAAGTGTGCCGCTGGCTGCCGAGCAGCTGGAAAGCGCAGTGGACGAGCGCCAGACCGTTTCGGCAAAGATTTCGCTGCCCGGCGAATCGGTGCAAATCCTTTCCTGCCTGGCAGATCCGGCCGTTCCGGAGCTTTTGAATGACCGCGGCAAGCTTTGCCTGCGTGTACGCACACAGCTGAGTGTTATCTACAAAAACAGTATGGACGAACTGGAGTGCCGTGACGGCGCTGCCGAACTTACGCTGCCGTTGGATCAGGCACAGGCAGATGCGGAGCTGCATTCCGAGTTGTGGGTATCGGTGGATAACATGAACTGCATCCTGAGTGCAGACAGCGCCGAAGTATCGGCTTCGCTCCATATCGAAGGCATTTTGCTGCGGTGTAAAAAGCAGCCTGTCCTTTTGAATGTGGAGCTGGGCGATGTACGGGAAAAGGCAGATCCTGAAATCGTGCTGCGCGCCTGTTATGTACAGCCGGGCGAACAGGTGTTTGATGTGGCTCGACGGTTCCATGTGCTGCCCACCCGAATCATGCAGGCGAACGGATTGACCGAGGACTCGGTTCCCGCCGGAACATGCCTGTTGATTCCCTGTACGGAATAAGAAGGAGGTATCTGAGATGGACGATAAGGTATACGGACAAATCGGAGCACGTACCGGGGGCGATATTTACATTGGCGTGGTAGGGCCGGTTCGCAGCGGAAAAAGCAGCTTTATCAAACGCTTTATGGAGCTGCTGGTTTTGCCCAATATTCAGGACCCGGCCATGCGTGCCAGAGCAAGAGATGAGCTGCCCCAGTCGGCCGCAGGCCGCACCATTATGACAACCGAGCCGAAGTTTGTGCCGGAAAAGGCGGTTTCCATTTCGCTGGAAGGCGGCGCCGAATTGCGTACCCGTTTGATTGACTGTGTGGGATACATGGTAGAGGGTACGGTTGGCCATGAGGAGGACCGCAAACCTCGTATGGTGAAAAGCCCTTGGTTCAACGAGGAGGTTCCCTTTGATCTGGCGGCAGAAACCGGCACGCACAAGGTCATTACGGAACATTCCACCATCGGGATTCTGGTCACGACCGACGGCAGCATCAGCGATATTCCAAGGGAAAACTATGCCGGAGCCGAAGCACGCATTGTGGCCGAGCTGGACGAGATGCACAAGCCCTATGTGATCCTATTGAACACAATCGATCCAGACAGCGCTGCAACCAAAGAGCTTGCAGAACAAATGGAAAAGCAGTACGGCCGTTCGGTCATTCCGGTGAACTGCCTTGATTTGCAGTTGGAGCAGCTGAAATCGATTTTGCAGCACGTTTTGTATGAATTCCCGGTGCGGCAGATGGATTTTGTTCTGCCCAAGTGGGTACCTATGCTGGAAGCCGACCACTGGCTGCAAAAGCAGATTTATGATTCCATTCGGGAATGGGTCAGCGGCGGCAATCGCATGAAAGATTTGGCAGAGCGTCAGCCGCCCCAGTGCGAATATGTTCAGAGCTACGCCGTAGAGAGCATGGATCTGTCCGAAGGCGTGGTGCGTGTTCGGATTACGCTGGACCCAGGGGTGTTCTATCAGGTCTTGTCCGAACAGACGGGCCTGGACGTTGTGGACGAAGCCGGTCTGATGCCTTGTGTGATTCAACTGGTTAAGGCAAAGCGGGAATATGAAAAGGTCCGCAATGCGCTGGAGCAGGTAGAGGCCACAGGCTATGGTATCGTGATGCCTACTATCGACGAACTGCAGCTGGAAGAACCGGAAATCATCCGGCAGGGCAATCGCTACGGTGTGCGGCTGAAAGCCTGTGCGCCGTCCATCCATCTGATGAAAGCAATGATTCACACCGAGGTGAACCCCATCGTTGGCAGCGAGCGCCAGAGCGAAGATTTGGTCAAGAGCCTCCTGGCCGATTTCAGCGAGGACCCGCTGAAGATTTGGGAATCCAATATTTTCGGCAAGAGCCTGCATGAATTGGTGAACGAAGGCTTGCAGAATAAGCTTTTGCATATGCCGCAGGACGCACGCGGTCGGTTGCAAAATACACTGGAAAAGGTCATCAACGACGGCTGTTCGGGCCTGATCTGTATTATTTTTTAACGGGTAACGCCGTGGCAAATGCTTTGTATGGCACGAAGCGCTTGCTGCGGCGTTTTGTATTGCAAACAATCTGTAAATATCCGGTAAAAATGTTGCATCGAATGAAAGAAAAGTGTAAGATGAAATCAGAATAGGTAAATAGGAGGCATATATGGAGCACTTTGTTTCCTTTACAGATGTTTGTAAATATTACCAGACAGGCGATGTAAGCATTGCTGCGGCAAACCACATGAACTTCTATATTGATAAGGGGGAATTCTGCGTCATCGTAGGACCGTCCGGTTCCGGCAAGACTACGCTTTTAAATATGCTGGGCGGCATGGACCAGTGTGATGAAGGCAAAATTTACATGGATGGTCGGCTGATTAGCAAATATACGCCCAAACAGCTGACGAAGTATCGCCGGTACGATATCGGCTTTGTGTTCCAGTTCTATAGTCTGGTGCAAAATCTGACTGCACTGGAAAACGTGGAGCTTGCCAGCGAAATCTGCAAGGACCCGCTGGATGCTGCCGAGGCGCTGGAAGGCGTGGGCCTGGGCCAGCGTTTGAACAACTTCCCGGCACAGCTTTCCGGCGGCGAGCAGCAGCGCGTCTCCATTGCGCGTGCGCTGGCAAAGAATCCGAAATTGCTTTTGTGCGATGAACCGACCGGTGCGCTGGACTACCAGACCGGCAAGTCGGTTCTGTCGCTGCTGCAAAATACCTGCCGTGAGACAGGCAAAACGGTTATCATTGTAACCCATAACTCGGCGCTGACCGATATGGCAGACCGTGTCATTCGCGTTAAGAGTGGACAAATCCTTTCCAATGAAGTCAATCCGGACCCTGTGCCGGTAGAACAGATCGAGTGGTGAGTGAGTTGCCTAAAAAGACATATCGAAAAAATATCATGCGGGAAGTCAAAACGACCCGCAGCCGGTTTTTATCCATATTCGGCATTATCCTGCTGGGTGTGTGTATGCTTACCGGCTTGATGAGCGTTTCGCCGGATATGAGCGCGGCAGGCAATCGCTATTTTGAAGAAAGCAACCTGTGCGATTTGCGCATTCTGTCCACCCTTGGCCTGACGGACGAAGACATTCAGCAGATTGCCCAAATCGAAGGGGTCGAGCAGGTTCAGCCTGCGAAATTCCTGGATTGCGAGATCACCAATCAGCTGGGCGATACATTGGTGATGCGTGCTCACAGCCTGCCGCCGGACGGTTCAGGAGATCAACCCGAGGACATCAACCGCCTGACCCTGAAAGAAGGCCGCCTGCCCAGCGCACCCGGCGAATGTGCCGTGCAGCCTTTGGGTTTTCTGGAAGGCGTACAGGTGGGCGACACCGTTACGCTGAAAGAAGAACAGGATTTGACGGAAACGGTATATACCATTGTGGGCGTTGTGCAAAGCCCCATGAACTTTTCCATCAATTCCGAAACCAGTACAGCCGGTGACGGTACGCTGGATTTCATTGCATATCTGCCGGAAGCGGACTTCACAGCAGATTATTTGTCCGTATGCTATCTGACGGTAGAAGGTGCGCGCGGTCTGGACACTTACAGCCCAAAATACGATGCTGTCATTGAGCCAGTGCAAAAGCGTTTGGAGGACATCTCCCAATCTCGCGTGGAAATTCGCCGCAGCGAAATTGTAAACGAAGCGCAGGCGGAGCTGGACGATGCAAAGGCGGAATATCTGGAAAAGAAACAGCAGGCAGACCAGCAGCTGGCGGATGCACAAGCAAAATTGGACGATGCACAGCGCAAGCTGGATGCCGCAAAAAGTCAGCTGGAATCTGGCGAAAAACAATATGAAGACGGCAAAAAACAGCTTGCCGATCAGCGCAACAATCTGCCCAATACCCTGCATGACGGTGTACAGCAGATTCTGGTCAATAATGAATCCGTATTGACGCTGGAAGAAAATCTGGAAAAGCTGCGTCTGGCGGTGTATATGCTGGAAGTGGCCCAGCCTTTGCAGGATTCGGCGCAGACCGTTCTGGATTTTGCCGGGGAACAGCTGGAAACGCTGCGCAACAATCCGGAAGCGGATGCGGAAACGCTGGCAAAGGCAGAAGAAGCCTACCAGAAAGCACTGGAGAATCATGCAGCGATTCAGGCGCAGATTAATACCTATCAGAACCAGCTGAATGAAGTCAAACAGCAGCTGTACGGTCAGGGCCTTTTGTCCAGTCCGGACATTTCCAATGTGGAGCTTTTGAGCCAGACGCAGGCAGCTTTGAAAAAAATGAAAATGGCACTGCTGTCCGGCCAGATGCAAATCACCAGTGCGTATGGGGAACTGGAACGTGCCGAACAGCTTTTGGAAGACAGCCGTGCAAAGCTGGACAAAGGCTGGGCAGAATACGAAGATGGCGTCAAAGAGCTGGAAGAAGGCCGCAAGACCTTTGAAACAGAAAAAGCAGACGCGATGCAAAAGCTGAACGATGCCGAAGACCAGATCAATGATGCACAGGCACAAATCGACAACATCGCTGCCGGCGAGTGGTATGTGCTGGACCGCGACACGATTGTGTGCTTTGCGACCTTTGAACAGAACATCGAACGCATTGGCGATATTGCGCGCGTGTTCCCGGTATTTTTCTTTCTGGTAGCGGCGCTGGTGGCATTGACTACCATGACGCGTATGGTGGAGGAAAACCGCCAACAGATTGGCACCTTTAAGGCACTGGGCTATTCCGAAGCAGCAATTACAGGCAAATATCTGATTTATGCATTGGCAGCAAGCCTGTCCGGTGCGGTGTGCGGTATGGCCATCGGCTTTGCCGGATTCCCCACAGTTATTTGGATCGCTTACTCCATCATGTACCAGATTCCCACATTCCGCGTGATTTATTATCCCTGGTTGATTGTGGTCAGCCTGGTGGTGAGCGTATCGGTTGTCACGCTGGCAACGCTGAACGCCTGCCATGCTACCCTTGCAGAAAAGCCTGCAACGCTGATGCTGCCCAAAGCGCCCCCGGCGGGCAAGCGCATTATTCTGGAACGCATTACCCCGTTGTGGAAGCGGATGTCCTTCTCCCATAAGGTAACGGCGCGCAATCTGCTGCGTTATAAGAAGCGTTTCTTCATGACGGTTCTGGGCGTTGCCGGATGCACCGCACTGGTGCTGATTGGCTTTGGCTTGCAGGATTCCATCATGGAAATCATCGATGTGCAGTACAGTGAGCTGACGCACTATGATATGACAGTGTCCTTTTCCAATGAAAAGGCTCTGACCGAAACTCGTGGTCTGCTGGAAGAGATCGACAATTCCAGTCAAATCGATTATTATGGTATCTGCTATACCAAGAATGTGACGGTTTCCAATGCCGACGGCGATGAATGTTCTACCACGCTGACCGTTTGCCGGGAGGATATGGAACTGCCTAAGTATTTGACGCTGCAAAACCGTGTGGGTAAAAAGCCGATCCCGTATGATGCCAATAGCGTGATCCTCACGGAAAAGACCGCCGAAACGCTGGGCCTTTCCGTTGGCGACGAGATTTGGCTAAAAAATCCGGATGGAGAGCTGGTTTCGCTGGTTCTTACTGGCACAAGCGAAAACTATCTGTCCAGCCGATTGATTCTCAGCCCGGAACAGTACGAAAAGGCGATGGGCAGCAAACCAAGCTGGAACACCGTTCTGGCAAAAACAACGGTGGGCGAGGACGAAGCTGCGGCCGATGCACTGGTGAAAACCATGCTGGGCAAAAACTATGTAACCACCGTCTTTATGGCAGAGGACCAGAACGCTACCTTCGCGAACGTAATCAGCTGCATCAACTATGTGGTGCTGCTTGTTATCTTCTGCGCAGCGGCGCTGGCAGCACTGGTGCTGTACAACCTGATTAACATCAACATTGCGGAACGCAAAAAGGAGCTTGCGACCATTAAGGTGCTGGGCTTCTACGAAGGCGAGGTCAATCGGTATATCTTCCGCGAAATTTATATCCTCAGCCTGATTGGCGCAGTAGTTGGTTTGGCAATCGGTGTACCGCTGCACCAGTTCATCATTCGCACAGTGGAAATTGACCAGATGATGTTTATCCGCAGTATTGCGCCCAGCAGCTATCTGATGAGCGTAGCACTGACGATGCTGTTCACCTTTATAGTCAGCGCGTTCATGCGCCGTCTGGTGAACCACATCAGCATGGTAGAAAGCATGAAGGCCCCAGAATAAACCAAAAGGAGACAACAGTATGAAAAACGAGCAGGTAGATTTGTGTGGTCAGTCCGGCCATATGGATATGGATGTCTACCCGCATCTGGAAAAAAACGAAAGCTTTGCATTTGCCTGCGCAGGCTGCGGCGATTGCTGCCGTGGGCGCGAAGATATTGTCCTTTCCGGGTACGATTTGTGGCGCATTGCGCACTATCTGCATCTGCCGCCGACGCTTGTGGTGCGCAGCTTTTGCCGCCAGTATACCGGCACGGACAGCCATCTGCCGGTGGTACGGCTGCAGCCACTCAAAAACGAAAAGTCCAGTTGTCCGTTTCTTTATAAAAGCAAATGCGCCATTCACGAAGCAAAACCGCTGGTGTGCGCGCTGTATCCGCTGGGACAGCAAATCAGCCCAGACGGTACGGTGGAATACTTTCAGCAGCCTACAAGCTGCGGCGGCCAGGTGTTCCAGGCCAAGGTAAAAGACTATCTGGCACTGTACGCGGTGGAGCAGCGTGAGCCGCTGGATGTAGAGTGGGCGCTGACTTGTATGGAGCTTGCCGAACGCGTGCAAGCCTTGGAACAAAAAGCGGACCCCATTCAGGTAAAACTTCTGGGCCGAAAAATGTATCGGGCACTCTACTTGGATTATGACTGGGAACAGGATTTCGCACCCCAGTTTGGAGCCAACAAAAAAGCACTCTTTGCGGCGTTGGCAGAGCTGGAACGCAAATCAGTGTAAACAAAAGAAAAGCGAGCAGTGCCTCAAGCCTTTTCAGGCCGCGGCACTGCTCGCTTTTTTATTGACGGAGGGAAAGGTGCGTGCTATATTACGAAAAAGCAATGAAATGACAAGGAGCTCTGCACATGAAGAAATGTTTGTTGAC